>CABRLU010000033.1 GCA_902471845.1 uncultured Lachnospiraceae bacterium
CAGGAACGGTTATAGATAACATTCGTTATGGAAAGCTGGATGCCACGGATGAAGAATGTATCGCGGCAGCCAGGCTGGCGAATGCGGATGGGTTTATTAAGAGGCTGCCCGATGGGTATCAGACAATGCTGACCGGCGACGGAGCTAATCTGAGTCAGGGACAGAGGCAGCTTTTAGCGATTGCCAGGGCTGCAGTTGCCGACCCGCCTGTGCTTATTCTGGATGAGGCAACTTCCTCTATTGACACACGGACAGAGACACTGGTACAAGAAGGCATGGATCGGCTGATGAAAGGAAGAACGACATTCGTTATTGCTCATAGACTGTCAACTGTCAAAAATTCCGATTGTATCATGGTCCTCGAACAGGGAAGGATTATTGAGCGTGGAACCCATGACCAGTTGATTGGGGAAAAGGGACGATATTATCAGCTTTATACAGGAAATGCCATAGGCGCGTAATTTGTTGCAATGTAAGGCGTATGCATCTTGTAAAGTGGGGACGTTTGGAATATAATGAAGCATAGTTGCGAAAAGTCGGGGAGGAGATTGAATGCCGTACAAAATATTGGTTGTAGAAGATGAACCGGATATCAACGGTTTATTGGTTAAAATATTAAAAGAAGCCGATTATCATACGATACAGGCTTTCTCAGGCACAGAAGCAAAACTTTTGCTGGAAAGAGAGAGTCCGGATTTGATTTTACTCGATTTGATGCTTCCAGGAATGTCGGGGGAAGAATTACTCCATGATATTCGTGAAAATCAGCATAATAATGTTCCCATTTTGGTTATTTCGGCAAAAGACACGCTGAGTGACAAGGTGTCGCTTTTAAAAGAGGGCGCAGATGACTATATGACAAAGCCTTTTGAACCGGAGGAGGTCCTGGCAAGAATTCAGGCCGCTTTGAGGCGTGTCGGCAAGGATGGGGCGGACCGGAAGGAGCTTGTTTATAAAAATATAAGACTCTATACGGATTCCCGGAAGGTGACGGTGGCCGGAAGTGAGATTGGGCTTACAGCCCATGAATATGATATTCTTTACCTGCTCATGCGGAATCCGGAGAAAGTATATTCCAGAGAAGCGTTGTATGAACTGGTCTGGCACGGGGGTTATTATGGAGAAAATAACACAGTAAATGTTCATGTGAGCAACCTGAGAAAAAAACTGAAAGAGAAAGATTCGGGAGAAGAATATATTCAAACTGTCTATGGTATTGGATTTAAGTTACAGTAAAAATCTTTATAACTTCTTTAAAAGTTCTTTATGACTTATTAAAGACTGAAATGCTAAAATACGTTTGTCAATGAGGAAAACCAGAGATTGGCAGACGTATTTTTTAAAATGGAGGTAGACGGATGAACGAATATGTCATAGAGACGAAACAGGTTACGAAGGCCTATGGTTCCTTCCTTGCGTTGAATCATGTGAATATCCATGTAAAGCGGGGAGAAATTTATGGACTGATTGGTGATAACGGCGCAGGAAAGAGTACACTCTTAAAATTGTTGGCCGGCCACAGTTATGTGACGGAGGGGGAAGTACAGCTCTTTGGAACATATGGTGAAAAAGAGCTGGAGAATTCCAGAAGGAAAATCGGCTTTATGATTGAACAGCCCGGATTTTTTCCGAATATGACAGTGGAACAGACGTTGACTTATTATTGTATCCAAAAGGGAATTCCAAATCGAAAAAAAGTGGATGAGATGCTGAAACTGACCGGCATTGGTGAAAAGAGAAGAAGCAGATGCAAAAATCTTTCGTTGGGTCAGAAGCAGAGACTCGGTCTTGCCATTGCCATGATTGGGGAGCCCCAGGTCCTGGTGCTGGATGAGCCGATCAATGGTCTGGATCCAAGCGGTATTCTGGAGTTTCGCCATTTGCTTCAGCGTTTAAATGAGGAAAAAAATATTACTATTTTGCTTTCAAGTCATATATTGACCGAATTGCAGCAGATTGCGACAATGTATGGATTTTTAAATAGAGGGATCCTGATTGAAGAAATCTCAGCCCATGCCCTGCAGGAAAAATGTTCAGATTGTATTGAGATCGTACTTTCTGATGTGGAGAAATATGCGGTCTTGATGGAAAAAAGTTTTCCGGCCGAAACCTATAAGATACTTCCGGAAAATAATATCCGCATTTATAAGCCGCAGCATCCGGCAGAGGTTTATAGTAAACTTGCTTCTGAAAATGATATTTACATTACCGGAATGAAAACCATACAGACATCTTTAGAGGATTATTATATGGAATTAAAGAAGAGAGGTGGAGTACAATGATGAACTATATAAAAAGTGAATTTTACCGGATATTTCACGGCAGAGAAATTTACCGTTTTATAATCATTCTGGCTCTTTTGGCATTTTCATTTAATGCTGTGTTGGCCTGGTTTCGGAGAATGGATGATTTTCCCTATGGTATTACCTCTTACTCTTATTCGAATTTAGTTGCCAGCCCTCTGATCTTTGGTCTGATGGGCACTGTTGTTGGAATGATTCTCTATGAAGGAAATCGAAGAAACGGAAATCTGAAAAATACGGTGGCCTTCGGTATTTCAAGAACCAAAATTTTTATTTCTGAATGTATTGTGACGACCATCATATCCTTGATTTCGATGGTTATTATCCTGGCGGTCTACATCGGGAGTGCGGTGATGCTTTTGGAGCAGGCCGGTCCGGTGGAGTTAAATGATTTGCTGACGGAGGTTCCGGCCGTGTTTTTAATCGCAGTGGCCTGCCTTATTTCCGGGATTGTCTGCATCGAGGCTTTCGGAAAAAGTTCGACAGGAATTATCATTTGGGCGGCGATTTGGTTTATTCTTCCAAAGGTATTCTTTTACCTGGGACTTCGTGTCGATGTGCTTTATGATATCGCGATGTGGATGCCGTCGAATTTCTTTGGAACAAGTGGGATGAGTGTCAATATGAGCCAGTGTATTACGGCATGGGAAACGGCTGGCGGCATGGCGAGGTGCCTGATTTCCGGAGCGGCCGGAGTCGTTGCTTTTTTGGCCGCAGGCATTTTATTATTAAGAAAAAGAGAATTGTGATCAGCAATCTGGTTTTGGAGGAGGAGTGAAATGATTTATTTCATTTTAGTTGTTATAACGATTATAGGCATTTACTTTGCATTTCGCTATATATCACTTTTATATGCTTTTCGCAAAATGAAAAAAGAAATGTGTGACATACAAAAAGATCTTACCCAAAACCAGATGCTTCATATGCCGGTGCCAAATCAGCATTTGGCAGAAGTTGTGTGTGAGTTTAACACCACTTTGGAAGGCATACAAAAAGAACGGCAAAAATATGAAAAAAGAGAGAAAGAATTTCAGAAACAGATAGAGAATATCAGCCATGATCTGCGGACGCCTTTGACAGTGATTCTTGGATATTTAAAATTTATCAAAAATAAACCATACATTACACAGGATAAGGAATTAAAAGAGACGATAGAGATTATTGAGTATAAAGCGGAGACGATGAAGAATCTTGTGACCCAGTTTTATGAGTTTTCACGGTTAAATGCGGGGGATTACAAATTGAAGATGGACGGCGTGGATATTTCCCGAACCTTAAGAGAGTCTCTTGCAGGAAATTATCAGGTTCTGCAGCAGTCGGATTTAAATGTGGTTGTAGATATACCGGAGCATCCCATCTGGGTTCTGGGTGAAGCGGCAGCTTTGGAGCGCATATTTCTCAATCTGCTGCAAAACGCCGGACGATATGCCGACACCTGTTTGAATATTGTGGTTCGAGAGGCTGCTGAAAATGTAATCATTTCTTTTATGAATGATACAAAAGTATTGTCAGAAGAGGAAGTTTCTCACTTATTTGACAGATTTTATATGCAGGATCATTCACGAAATCAGGGAGGTACAGGTTTAGGATTGACAGTGGCAAAATCATTAGCGGAAGAAATGGGCGGAACATTGAGAGTCGGCATGGATACGTCAGGGCCATTAGAACCGGAGAGCGGCAAATCAATGATCTGTTTTGAACTGTCTATGCCAGTAGTGAAAAACAGGTCGGGATGCGAATAGAAAACTGCAAAAGAAACACAGGGGTTGTTCCGGAGGGTGCTAAGAGAGCCGATAAAAGAGGATGGTGGAAATAAATGAAACGAATTTTACTGGTCGAGGACGACTTGAGTTTGATAAACGGTTTGTCTTTTGCTGTAAAAAAGCATGGATATTTACTTGATGTTGCACATACCATCGATGAAACGGACAGGTTATGGCAAAACGGGAAATATGATCTGGTAATTTTGGACGTATCCTTGCCGGATGGCTCTGGATTTGATATATGCAAAAGTATACGGCAGACATCGAAAGTGCCGATTATGTTCCTAACGGCAATGGATGAAGAAACGAATATTATCATGGGGCTTGACATCGGTGGCGATGACTATATAACGAAACCGTTCAAGCTGGCCATCTTTATGTCGCGGATTAATGCCCTGCTCCGCAGAAGTGATAACTTTAACCAGGCAGACACAGAATTGAGTTCCAGCGGGATTAGGATCCGGCTCCTGAAAAGCGAAGTATATAAAAACAATAAGCTGGTTGAATTAACGGCAAGCGAATATAAGCTGCTGTGCCTGTTTATGCAAAATCCCGATCAGGTGCTTTCACCGGAACAGATTTTAAATAGGCTGTGGGATTGCGATGAAAATTATATAGATAATAATTCTCTTACGGTGTATATACGCAGATTGAGGACAAAAATTGAAGATGATCCGGGTAATCCTAAACGGATCGTAACGGTTCGCCGTATGGGGTATAAATGGATTACGGAGGATTAAGGCGCATCATGAGAATACTGGCAAATAAAAAAATTAAATCCCTATTTTGCATAAACTTAATCTGTATATTGATATTTTCCCTTCTGTCTGTGGTATTTATAGTTTTTGAACTTAATAATGGGGCATTTTATATTCTGCTGTGTGCCCTGGTCATGTGTATTGTAATCCTGGCAGCTTGTTATGGATATTTCAGAGAACAGAATGAAATCATGGAAAGTGCAGTAATGCAAATTACAGAATATATCTCCGGCAATCGGGAGGCGCGGATTGTATGTGATGAGGAAGGGGAAATGTACAGGCTGTTTCATGAAGTGAATACTCTGGTTGCCATTTTGAATGCACACGTAGAAAATGAGAGAAAAGCCAAACAGTTTTTGAAAAATACCATATCGGATATTTCCCATCAGTTGAAAACGCCCCTTGCGGCGCTGAATATTTATAACGGACTTCTGCAGGAGGAAACAGAAGAACTGCCGAAGCTTCAGGAGTTTACGGTACTTTCGGAAAAGGAATTAGACCGGATCGAAATGCTGGTACAGAATCTATTGAAAATCACGAGGCTGGATGCGGGCTCCATTGTGTTTGAAACGACTTCTGAGAATGTGGCGGATATGATAGGAGAGGTCGAACTGCACTTTGCATACCGTGCAAAGCAGGAGGAGAAGGAATTGGTTCTGTCCGGGAATGAGCATATTTCGTTGCTTTGTGACCGCGACTGGATGATAGAAGCACTGGAAAATATTGTGAAAAATGCCTTTGACCATACAGAGAAAGGAGATTTTATCCAAATTAAGTGGAAACAGTCTGCATCCATGGTTCAGATTATTATAAAGGATAATGGCAGCGGCATCCATCCGGAGGATCTGCATCATATCTTCAAACGGTTTTACCGAAGTCGGTTTTCAAAAGATAAGCAGGGAATCGGTCTTGGACTCCCTCTTACAAAAATGATAGTTGAAGCACACAATGGTACGATTGAAGTAGATAGTGAACTGGGAGCTGGCACTTCATTCATCCTGAATTTTTTGATTCCTACAAAATTGTAGGATTACAGTAATGTTTCTGTAGGAAACGGATGGTATTCTACCAGTAGAAATCAAAGAAAGAGGTGCTTATCACATGGATTTGTTAGAAGTGAAATCAATTTCCAAAACTTACGGCAGCGGTGAAACAGCCGTCCATGCGTTAAAAAAGGTCAGCTTTTCTGTCTCAAAAGGCGAATATGTGGCGATTGTCGGTGAATCTGGTTCCGGCAAAAGTACGCTTCTTAATATGCTTGGAGCACTTGATACACCCACATCCGGCAAAGTGCTGATTGATGGCAAGGATATTTTTTCCATGAAAGATAGTAAGCTGACGATTTTCCGTCGCCGGAATATCGGCTTTATTTTCCAGGCATTTAACCTGATTCCGGAGCTGACTGTTGAGCAGAATATGATTTTCCCTGTGTTGCTGGATTACCAGAAACCAAATAGAAAATATCTGGAAGAATTGCTTGAGGTGCTGAATCTGAAGGAACGAAGGAATCATCTGCCGAGCCAGTTATCCGGTGGACAGCAGCAGAGAGTGGCGATAGGGCGTGCGCTTATTACGCGTCCATCCCTGATTCTTGCCGATGAGCCGACGGGAAATCTGGATTCTCAGAACAGCAGTGAGGTGATCGCCCTTCTAAAAGAAGCTTCCAGAAAATACGAACAGACCATAATCATGATTACTCATAATCGAAGTATTGCACAGACCGCTGACCGGGTGTTGAACGTATCGGACGGTATACTGACTGATCTGGGGAGGTGCAGCGAATGAGAAGTTATTTAAGCCTTGTTCCGATTTCCGCAAAGGTACGCAGACGGCAGAACCGTATGACGCTTTTGTGTATTATTATTTCGGTATTTCTTGTAACAGCTATTTTTAGTGTTGCGGAAATGTTTATACGAACAGAAAATGCAACCATGCAGAAGAAACATGGGAGCTGGCATATCCAGTTGGAAAACATATCAAAGGATATGGCGGAAGAAATCAGTCTGCGATCCGATGTGACGGATATCGGCTGGTCAGATGCATTTAATTCGGATGCAGAGCAGCCATACTACATTAATGATAAAAAGGCTGCCCTGTACGGCTCGGATGAAACTTATATAGTCAGGCTTGCAAATGGTCTTGAAGAAGGTGATTTTCCCAAAAATGACAACGAAGTTATGCTCAGCGAAAATGCAAAGCTTGCTCTGAATGTACGGATTGGAGACAATGTGACTTTGCATACTCCTTCTGGAGATGAGGAGTTTACGGTATCTGGTTTTGGTTCGGATGACAGGAAATATTACCAGGGACAAACATACATGGTTGCCGTGTACATGACACGGACAGCGTTTACCGGACTTATGGATAAAAACGGAGTACCGGGTGATCCAATATGTTATATACAGTTTCAGGACGCATCGAAAGCTTCCAAAGCGATTTCAGAAATCAGTCAGCAGTATGACCTGCCGGAAGGCAGTATTTCAGAAAACACTGCCATTATGGGCGTTTCAGGACAAAGCAGCAGTAAATCCATGCAAAATATCTATGGAATAGCAGCGGTTCTGTTTATTTTGGTATTGCTGGCGGGTGTATTGATGATTTCCGGAAGCCTGAACAGCAATGTTGCCCAGAGAACAAAATTCTTTGGTATGATGCGCTGTATTGGCGCAAGCCGTCAGCAGATTATCCGGTTTGTGCGTTTGGAAGCGCTGAACTGGTGTAAAACGGCGATACCGATTGGCCTGATTTTGGGAATAGTGGCGAGCTGTGGTATCTGTGCATATATGCATTATGGTATTGGCGGCGAATGGATGAGTATGCCGGTTTTTGCCATCAGTCCGGTCGGATTGGTCAGCGGAGTGGCGGTTGGGATTGTTACCGTGCTTTTAGCGGCACAGTCTCCTGCTAAACATGCCGCAAAAGTTTCTCCAATGTCTGCCGTTTCTGGTAATGCAGAAACAGTATCTTCCGTAAGACATGGGACAAAACGGAACTTTGGCAGGATTGAGAGGGTATTGGGCGTTCATCATGCAACAGCATCCGGGAAAAACTGGTTTCTGATGACGGCGTCTTTTGCACTCAGTATTATTTTGTTTCTTTGCTTTTCGCTTGGAATGGATTTTGCACAGGGAATGATGCCTACTTTGAAATCATGGCAGCCGGATATCACGCTTAACGGCTACGCTAACGCACTTGTGTTGGAACAGAATTTAACAGATGAAATCAAGGGGATACCAGGGGTGAAACAAGTTTTTGCCAGCTCTTATCTGGACAGCGTTCCGGTAGTCTCATCCCGTGAGGGGATTGACCATATCAATTTGGAATCCTATGACGATTTTCTCATGGAAAGGGCAAAAGAGGATATTGTTCAGGGCGATTTATCCGACCTTGCCGGGGACAGCAACAAGGTTATGACGGTCTATAATAAGGATAATCCACTGAAAGTGGGTGATACCCTTCAGATTGCGGGAAAAGAGGTTGAGATTACCTGCGCAGTTTCGTCAGGTGTGTTCCCAAGTGAACTGCTTGTCATCTGTTCTCAGGAAACTTTTGAACAACTGACAGGAAAACAAAATTATACAATGATTGGTATACAGTTAAATGGAAACGCAGATGATGAGACAGTACAGAATATCAGTAACCTTGTGAACGGGGATGTGATTTTTACGGACAGCAGAGAAATCAACAGGGAAAGCAATCTAACCTATTTGGCAACAAAGGCTCTGGTATATGGATTCCTGATAATTATAGGCCTGATTACGATGTTCTATATTATTAACAGTATTTCAATCAGCGTATCGGCCCGGACAAAACAATACGGGGCTATGCGTGCTGTCGGTATGGATGGCAGACAGCTTACCAGGATGATTTCCACGGAAGCATTTACTTATGCCTTTTCAGGTCTGATAGCCGGCAGTGCGATTGGGATTCCACTTCATTATTTTTTGTATACCCGATTAGTTACGCGGTATTTCGGAAAAATATGGCATCTGCCGGTGACAATGTTGTGTGTGATCATTATGTTTGTTGTTATCTGCGCTGCCATTGCAGTGTACGCTCCCGCAAAACGTATGAGAAACATGGCCATAACAAAAACGATAAATGACCTGTAAATAGAGCGATAGAAAAAGTTATTCAAAGAGTACTAAAAAAAGAACTGAGATGTGAGGGTGTATATCTCAGTTCTTTCGTTTTCATTTTTATAATCTTTGTTTGAACATTCGCATTGAGCTTGCTCAATTTGCATTGCGCCCACTCAAAAAGCTACGCTTTTTTCGTTGACGGCATTCGCCTTATAAAAACTGAATCTGCCAAAACTGCTTGCAAGCAATCGTTTTGTCGTCTTCTGTTTTTGCAATGCCTGTGAAATAATTCGCATTGCGCCCGTTCAGAAAAACTCCGTTTTTCTTCACTGACGGCATTCGCCTTATAAAAACTGAATCTGCCAAAATTGTCTGTAAACAGCCATTTTGTCAGCTTCTGTTTTTGCAATGCTCATTGCTTACGCCATTTTGTTAACAGCAAGGTTCAAACGGCTGATTTTTCTGGAAGCAGTATTCTTATGGTATACGCCTTTGGAAGCTGCTTTATCTATAGCGCTGGTAGCTTTTAATAATTCAGCTTTAGCCAGTTCTTTATCATTCGCTGCGATAGCTGCGTCTACTTTTTTGACAGCAGTTTTAACAGCGGATTTTGTCATCTTATTTCTTAAAGCCTTTGTCTGAGTTACAAGGATTCTTTTCTTTGCAGATTTGATGTTAGCCAATCTGGACACCTCCCTTTACTGAATATTTTTCATGTGTATATTCATTAAAGCCGGACACGGACGTTCTAATGTAAACATACCCTTATATAATAAGAGAATCTTTTGCAATTGTCAATACATAATCCGAAATCTTTTGGAAAAAATTCATAGTAAAAAGCAGAGAAAAGGGGCGGATTTATGAACAGTTCGGTGCGTACGGATCTGGCGATTGAGAATGCGGAAATGTTTCAGGAAACGGAGGAACTTCAGGGAATTCGGATTGAGGAAGAAAGAGGACAGGTATCGGGAATCCGGGTGACCTGGGTCACGGTGGAAAATGAGCAGGGGGCGAAAAAACTTGGGAAGGCCATCGGTGATTATGTCACCCTGGAAGTCCCGATGCTGGATGAGACGGATGTCAGTTATCACCGGGAGATTACAAATGAAGTGGCGGAACAGATGCGCCGCCTGATTCCGGATATGAAACATAAAAAGATATTGGTGGCCGGTGTGGGAAACCGGGAGATGGCTCCGGATGCCCTTGGGCCTATGGTGGTGGATCATCTGTTTATTACAAGGCATCTCATTCAGGAGTATGGGAAGCATTCGGAGATTACAAAGGGAATGGGCTGTGTCAGCGCTCTGGCGCCGGGGGTAATGGCTCAGACAGGGATAGAAACCCGGGAGATTTTGCTCGGCACCATTCGGGAGACAAAGCCAGACGTACTCATTGTGATCGATGCTCTGGCGGCCCGGAGTGTGAAACGGTTAAATAAAACAATTCAGATTACAAATACGGGAATCGCGCCGGGAGCCGGTGTGGGAAACCGGCGTTTTGGTATCGATGCGGAGAGTATGGGAATTCCGGTCATTGCCATTGGCATTCCGACGGTGATCGACGCAGCGACCATTGTCAATGATACGGTGGGGAATTTGCTGGCCATCATGGATGAGACGCAGAATCGTCTTTCAGAACGGATATGGGAAGGCGTGGCTCCTTTTGATGAGCAGGAGCGGTACCAGCTTATGCGGGAATTGATGGCTCCGGAGATGATGAATATGTTTGTGACGCCAAAGAATATCGATGAAATTGTCCAGCAGATGAGCTATACCCTATCAGAATCTTTGAACGGCCTTTGTCATTCTATGGCATAGCTTTTTTACAGTCACATATAATAGTGATGGTACCTGAAGGACAAAACGAAAGTTGAGGCGGGCAATGCGGTTGGGAAGAAAGTTTTTCTATTTATTCGAAATGATATGTGGATTCCTTTTTCTTTGGCTCACCGGGCTTTTATCCGGGGAAAATGTGTGGCTGAATAGTATGAGTCCGGTGCTTTATGGACGAGATGTGTATATTTCTGTTTCAAAGCTGACAGAGAGCGTTTCAGACGGATTGATCGGAAGTTGGGTGCCGCTGTGGCTGACCCAGAAAGAACGTGCCGCATTTTCCGGAAATGGTGTAAATGAGCTGTATCCGTCGGATAGTGTTCTGGCGGCTGTATATGCGGAAAATCACCCGGATTCGGAAGGTGGAGACCCGGGAGCGGATGGTGTTCCTGTAAATTCTGGGGCTGGTCAAGCATCTGGAGATGAAGCGGCCCAGGCGGTCAATGCACCGGTGGCCAGCAGTGAGGGCGTTGTCTATACTGCCGATATGCTGAAGGACTATAATTATTTTGTTAATTTATTTTATGCCATTGACAGTACAACCTACGCTCCTGAAGGCCTTTTGGATGCGGGGAATTTTATGAATATGGATCTGAGTATCGATTTACAGGGCGAGGAGCCTAAAGTTCTCATTTATCACACCCATTCTCAGGAAGCGTTTGCCGACAGTCGGCCGGGAGAGTGGCAGGATACGGTGGTCGGCCTGGGAGAAACTTTAAAAAATAATTTAGAAACACGTTATGGTATTTCAGTGCTGCATTTGACGGATACCTTTGATGTGATTGACGGGGTGACGGACCGCAGTGCGGCGTATACCTATGCGGAGCAACGGGTGCGGGAGGTGCTGGAAGAGTATCCGTCGATCAAAGTTGTGATTGACCTGCACCGGGACGGCGTTGCCGAGAGCACCCGTCTGGTAACGGAGATTGACGGAAAGGAAACGGCTCAGCTCATGCTTCTCAACGGGCTGTGCCGGACCGCAGCTAATGGGCCGATTGAATATCTGCAGAATCCCTACCTGACAGAAAATCTTGCCTTTAGTTTTAAGATTCAGGCAAAGGCCGCCCAGTATTATCCGGATTTGATGCGGCGGATTTATCTGAGGTCTTACCAGTATAATTTACATATTCTCCCGAGGAGCCTTCTTGTGGAATGCGGCGCGCAGACAAATACGGTGGAAGAGGTCCAGAATGCAATGCCGCTTCTGGCGGATTTATTGTATCTCGTTTTGTCAGGAAATTAAAGGTTATATGGTGGAATTTTCAGAGAGAATGAGATATACTGAAAAAGCAGGCCCGGCCTTAAAGAAACGATGTAAGAAAATTGAAAGAAAACCATAGATTTAGTTTTAAAAAATGCCTGATACAATAGATGCACAGGATAGATAAAAGGAGTTAACGATGAAAAAACAAACAATACTTGTAGTGGATGACGACAGAGAAATTGTGCGGGCAATTTCAAAGCTTCTGGAATTGGAAGGCTATGAAACATTAAAGGCTTATGACGGTCTGGAAGCGCTGGATGTTTTAATGGACCATACGGTGCATTTGATTCTGATGGACGTAATGATGCCGAAGCTGAACGGTCTGTCGGCGGTGATGAAGATTCGTGAGACGAAAAACATACCGATTATTATTTTATCGGCGAAGACGGAAGAAAGCGATAAGATCATTGGCCTGTCGATGGGAGCGGATGATTATGTAAGTAAACCGTTCAGTACGGAAGAACTGGTGGCTCGGGTTAAGGCTCAGCTGCGCCGTTACATGACCCTGGGGTCGGCCTATGATTCGGAACCGGGAAGTGAAGAAATCCATCTGGGAGAGCTGGTATTGAATAAAGACCAGAAACAGATGCATGTGAATGGCGAAGAAGTTCGGCTGACAGCGACAGAATACAAAATTGTTGAGCTTTTGATGTCTTATCCGGGACGTGTATTTTCTTCGGAAGAGATTTACAGCCGGGTTTGGAATGAAGATGCTTACGCGGTGGAAAATACGGTGATGGTCCATATACGCCGGATTCGTGAAAAGATTGAAATTGACCCGAAGAATCCAAAATATTTAAAGGTGGTGTGGGGCATTGGCTATAAGATGGAAAAAGTATGAGATGTACGGCCCGAAAAAGCCGGGATGGATTAAAAAATGTTTTTGGTACTGTAAAGAAAAATGTACGACAATGACCGGTCTTTATCTGATATCGGTGATTCTCCTGATGATTTTTACAGATGTATTTGTGCAGTGGGGCTTTGACGCGGATTATTCATTAATTCTGCCTCTGTATCTGTTTGGGATTCTGAATATTGTTCTCTGGTTCTACATGATTAAACGGATTGACCAGGAAACATCCCGGCCATTTTTTATGGAATGGTTGAAACATTGGGATTGTGATCTGTTGATTTTACTGTATGGTGTGCTGATTTTTTGCTTTTTTGGCATTATGGCCGTCAGCTATTATCGCTTTCAGATACCGATATATGATTGGTATGGCGATTATGCGGGAACCTATTTTTCAGAAAGCAGTTTTATGGTTGTGTTTGTCCCGATTGCTCTGGTGAACAATGCTTTCATTATGGTGATCATCCGTCATCTGAAAAATCCGGAGCTACGAAAGGCAACATTTTGTAAAAAAACGTGGCATCGATTCCGCGCGTGGATTCGGGAGAGAAACCTGCAGTATCAGAGAAAATATCCGTTTGAGCGGAAGATGCAGATTGAGACGAATATCATCTCCCTTGTTCTGATCGCTATGGTTATCGTTACATTGATCGGTCTGGGCGGCTATGGCTTTTCCAGACTTTTGACGGCGATGCTGACTTTGATCGGTGCCGGCGCTGTGTTCATCTGGATTCATCAGCATAAGACATTTTTAACGGATGTGGGAACACTCGTGGAGGAGATTCATGAGGTATCAACAGGAAATACATTAAAATGCAGTGCGATTCCGGAGGATTCGATGATCTATGACGCAGGGGAAGATTTGACCCATGTGTTTGAAAATCTGAGCAACAGCGTAGAGCGGCAGGTTAAGAGTGAAAAAATGAAAATTGATCTGATCACCAATGTATCCCACGACTTAAAAACACCGCTGACTTCAATTATAGGTTATATTGATTTATTGAAAAAGACGGATTTAAATGATGAGGCGAGGGATTATGTGGAAGTTCTTTCCAGAAAATCTGCCCATTTAAAACATATGATTCAGGAAGTTTTTGAAATTTCCAAGGCAACCAGCGGCAATATGGATCTGCATATTGAGACGGTGGATATTTGTACACTGATGCTGCAGACTTTGGGAGATATGGAAGAGTCGATCGAGGCATCGCACCGGATAATCCGGAAAACTCTGGCGGCCGAGCCGCTGTATGTCATCAGTGACGGCCAGAGGTTGTATCGTATTTATCAGAATCTGATTGAAAATGCTTTAAAATATTCGCTGGAAGGAAGCCGGATTTTTATAGATGTTTTTGGTGATGAGAAGACGGTGACAACGATTATTAAAAATACGTCTTCTTATGAGATGAATTTTACGGAAGAAACAATCACCGAACGATTCACCCGGGGAGATATTAACCGAACGACCGAGGGACATGGGCTTGGTCTTGCCATTGTCAAGAGCTTTGCAGAAGCCTGCGGTGGAAAATTCCATATTGATATTGACGGTGACCTTTTTAAAGCTACAGTCAAATTTCCGCGGCATATTCCGGAGCCGGATGAACTTATGGCCCTTGCTCCGGCAGAAATCCAGGAAGCTTCCTGAAAATGAAAAAATATATGACAAACGGGAAACCTCATGATATACTCTATATTGAAAAAATATGGTATGTAGAATGGAGGTAAGACCAGGATGGCAGCAGACCAGAGTAAAATCCGTAATTTTTGTATTATTGCCCATATCGACCACGGGAAATCCACCCTGGCAGACCGTATTATTGAGATGACAGGAACACTGACGAGCCGGGAGATGCAGGCTCAGGTTCTGGACAATATGGACTTGGAACGAGAACGGGGAATTACAATTAAATCTCAGGCAGTACGGATTGTGTATAAAGCAAAGGACGGCAATGAATATATTTTTAACTTGATCGACACACCGGGACATGTGGATTTTAACTACGAAGTGTCCCGAAGTCTGGCGGCCTGCGATGGCGCGATCCTTGTGGTGGATGCGGCGCAGGGCATTGAGGCTCAGACGCTGGCCAATGTTTATCTGGCCCTCGACCACAATCTGGACGTCATGCCGGTCATTAATAAGATTGATCTGCCAAGTGCGGAGCCGGAACGGGTTAAGAATGAGATTGAAGACGTTATTGGCATTGAGGCGGAGGATGCACCACTGATATCCGCAAAAAATGGAATTAATATCGAAGAGGTTCTGGAACAGGTCATTGAGAAGATTCCGGCACCGGAGGGCGATCCGGAGGCGCCGTTAAAGGCATTGATCTTTGATTCGGTCTACGATTCCTACAAAGGTGTTATCGTGTTCTTCCGGGTAAAAGAAGGAACGATCCGCAAGGGCACCCGCGCCCGGATGATGGCTACGGGAGCTGAATTTGAAACGGTGGAAGTCGGCTATTTTGGCGCAGGTCAGTTTATTCCATGTGATGAATTATCTGCCGGAATGGTTGGCTATATGACAGCCAGCATTAAAAATTTAAAGGATACCCGCGTGGGTGATACGATTACCGATGCGAATGATCCGTGTGACGAAGCCCTTCCGGGATATAAAAAAGTGAATCCGATGGTATACTGCGGTATGTATCCGGCTGATGGGGCAAAATATCCGGATTTGCGGGACGCTCTGGAAAAGCTGCAGCTCAATGATGCTTCGCTCCAGTTTGAGGCAGAAACATCCGTTGCGTTGGGCTTCGGTTTCCGCTGTGGATTTCTCGGATTGCTCCATCTGGAGATTATACAGGAGCGTCTGGAGCGGGAATATAATCTGGATTTAGTAACGACCGCACCATCGGTTATTTACAAAGTGCATAAAACTAATGGAGATGTTATCGATCTGACGAATCCGACCAACCTTCCGGACCCGTCAGAAATCGAATATATGGAGGAGCCGATCGTATCCGCTGAGATTATGGTGACGACAGAATTTATCGGACAGATTATGGAACTCTGCCAGGAGCGGCGGGGTGTTTATCTGGGGATGGAATACATGGAAGAAACCCGTGCGCTGTTAAAGTATGATCTGCCTCTCAACGAGATTATTTACGACTTCTTTGATGCATTGAAATCCCGGTCCAGAGGTTATGCTTCCTTTGATTATGAGATGAAGGGTTATGTTCGTTCAGAACTTTGTAAATTGGACATCCTGATCAACCGTGAGGAAGTGGATGCGCTTTCCTTTATCGTGCATAAGGATTCGGCCTATGAGCGGGGCCGCAAAATGTGTGAACGCCTGAAAGAAGAAATTCCGAGACATTTATTTGAGATTCCGATTCAGGCGGCCATCGGCAGCAAGATCATTGCCCGCGAGACGGTAAAGGCCATGCGTAAGGATGTTTTGGCCAAGTGTTACGGCGGTGATATTTCACGTAAGCGGAAGCTTCTGGAAAAACAAAAAGAAGGAAAGAAGCGGATGCGTCAGGTGGGTAATGTGGAAGTGCCGCAGAAAGCCTTCATGGCCGTTTTAAAATTAGATGATAAATAAAATATTTATGGGCTGTGTCGTTTTTGACACAGCCCTTTTACTATTTAAAACTTGACAGTGTCTAGATTAGAGATTATACTAATGATAAATATAGGCAGTGTCTAGATTGGAGGGCAGCAATGAGAGATACGTATCATCATGGAGATTTAAAAAAACAGTTAATACTGGTTGGTATTGACATCATTAATCAGGAAGGACCGGAAGGATTGTCTTTGAGAAAGGCAGCGGAACGGTGCGGTGTCAGCCACGGGGCACCTTACAGTCATTTTAAAAATAAAGAAGAGTATTTGAAAAATATCAATGCTTTTGTGGAGGATGCATTTTCAGAAGCTCTTATGGAGGCGGAAATGAATAACAATGGTGACGAAAGAGGAAGGATGGCACGGATGGCCAGGGCTTATGTTGGATTTTTTTGCCAGCATCCATCTTTCTACAGCTTTTACACAAAGTATGCGGAATTCCGAATTGATATTCATGAAACCTCTATTGATTGTGTCGGTGCGAAGCCTTTTTATATTTTTAAAAATGCGGCAGAGCAATTTTTAAATATGAAGGGTATGCCAAAGGAAAAACAGGCGGCGCAGATTATACAGATGTGGGCACTTGTCCAGGGGATAACCATGTTTGCTGTCATGCCTTCGATACACAATGATTTAAAGTGGGAAGAGTATACAGAAAAATTATTAATGAATAAGGAGGACTGAAAATGTTGATTATTCATGATTTGACTCCGGAGGAGGCCGGAAAATTTGATTTTGGAGAAAACAGGGTTATTTTTGATAATGAGAAGATACGGCCATGCATTGGTTGTTTTGGCTGCTGGTTGAAGACGCCGGGAAAGTGTGTGCTTCGTGATGGATATGAGGTGATGGGGAAGGCCTTTTCAGAGTGTGATCGCCTTGTAATTATTTCAAAATGTAACTATGGGAGTTACAGTCCCTTTGTGAAAAATGTATTGGATCGGAGTATTGGTTATATAAGTCCGTTTTTTGAGATCCGAAACGGGGAAATGCATCACCGGCGTCGATACAATAATCACATAAAGATTACTGTTTATATGTATGGTGAAGATATAACTGGGGAAGAGAGAAAAATTGCAGAAAGGCTGGTGGAAGCTAATGCTTTAAACATGTGTGCAGAGGTGGAAAAAGTGGCCTTCTTTAAAAATCCGGAAGAAATAAGGGGTGAGCAGATATGTTGACAGTGCTGATTAATGGAAGTCCGAAGCTGAAAGGAAGTGCCAGCGGAATGATTCTTGGTGATCTGAAAAAAATTTTGGATGGAAAAACAGAAATGGAGGAAGTGGATTTTCATACCAATATTGTAAATCCGGAGGCTATGGAGACTTTGAAAAAGGCAGATAAGATAGTTGTGGCTTTTCCGCTGTATTTCGATGGGATACCGTCCCATCTGCTTCGGTGTCTGGAGCAAATTAAGGATATTAGTGCTGATGTCTACGCAGTGAGTAATGCGGGATTTTATGAAGGCGAGCAAAACGCCCATGCATTGGCAATAATTCGAAACTGGTGCTCGAAAAATAATCCGGAGTGGAAGATGGGAGTGGGCATTGGCGGCGGCGGTGCAATGACGGCGATAGGGTCTGTTCCCTTAGGAAAAGGACCAAAAAAGGGACCGGATAAAGCATTAATGACATTGGCAGATCAATTGGTAAAAGGCCAGGGCGATGAGGATATTTTTGTTTCAATTGGAATGCCGAGGAGAATGTATAAGATGGCAGCCGAGATGGGATGGAAATCTATGGCAAAGAAGAATGGCTTGAAAAAAGAAGATTTGGAAGCCAGAATCTGAATAAGATGCAAAAACGGGGCTGTCGGTTAATACCGATTTTTGCCCCCTGACACTTAAGAAGGAGACAGCT
>CABRLU010000034.1 GCA_902471845.1 uncultured Lachnospiraceae bacterium
GCTTATTTATGTAAAATCACCGGGGCCGATTTTCTTCAAGCAGACGCGAGTAGGAAAGAACGGCAAGCTGTTTAAAATGTATAAGTTCCGAAGCATGTATATGGATGCAGAAGAACGTAAAAAAGAACTTATGAGCCAGAATAAAATCAAAGATGGACTTATGTTCAAAATGGATTTCGATCCGAGAATTATCGGCAGTGAAAAAGGACCGGGAAAGGGCATAGGAAATTTCATACGAAAATATTCGATTGATGAATTTCCACAGTTTATTAATGTGCTGAAAGGGGACATGAGCCTTGTCGGCACCAGACCTCCAACGGTCGATGAGTGGGAAAAATATGAACTCCATCATCGAGCACGACTTGCAGTGAAGCCAGGAATCACTGGTATGTGGCAGGTCAGCGGACGGAGCAGTATCACGGATTTTGAAGAAGTCGTGAAGTTAGACACCAAATACATAATCAACTGGAGTTTCGCTCTGGATTTGAAGATATTGTTTAAAACGGTTGGAAGCGTTATCAAAAAAGACGGTGCGGCTTAAAAGATAAGTTATATAATAAAATTGTGATGTCAGAACGGTTTTTGAGTTGAAGTTTTAGATAATGCCTGTCCTTATAAATCAGTGGCATAAAGATGACCGGAGGAATCATGGAATTTTAGCGTGTAAATGCAGTAGTGGACGGGGTTTACCCTACAATTTTAGTTTCTGAAATATATGTAGCTGATGAGGTCTACACGACAGATTCAGTGGATTTTTATAGGGAGTATAGCAGTCGATGAGGTCTACACTATGGTTTCAGTGGTTTTTGGGAGACGTATGTAGCTGATGAGGTTTGCACGACAAAATCAGTGGTTTTTGCATGAGTTATAGAGTATACGAGGTTTACCCAAGGATTTCAGTGGTTTTTGATGGGTAAAGTGGGCTTCCACAGGTGCGATGAAGTTCTCTACAGGTGCTGAAGTTCAGAAATAATTGCACATTTAGGGTTCAAAAACATGGTTTTTTTATAGGGTAGACATGCGAGAAGTAGTTAATCTACTGAATTTGCAGGACAGACCTGCGGAAGGTGGTTATTTTTCGTCAGTGCTAGCACTGAATGTTTTGGATAGAAGGGTGCTTAGATAGATGTTGGGGATGGAGTGGATATGATGTCCACAGTTTGGCATTCACGGTGAGGCTGGCATTTAAGGTTCAGATGATATCTACAGTACAGATGATCTCAACATCGCAGTGCATATGATGAACACACCATTTATTAAAGAAGAATTTTTGCTGTGGGAGTTGTTAAGAGAATGATAACCACAGTGATTAGATAGAGAAAAAATAGATTGGAGCAATAAACAATGAGCTGTGTGGATTTAAAAGGAAAAACAATACTGGTAACAGGTGCAGCCGGATTCATTGGATCGAATCTGGTAAAGCGCCTTTATTCTGATGTGGAAGATGTGACGGTTATCGGCATTGACAATATGAATGACTACTACGACGTGAGGCTGAAGGAGGCCAGACTAGAAGAATTGTCTGAACAGCCTTCATTTATTTTTGTTAAAGGCAGTATTGCGGATAAGGCTTTAATTACAGAGGTCTTTGAAAAGTATAAACCGCAAGTAGTCGTAAATCTGGCAGCTCAGGCCGGTGTTCGTTATTCCATTACGAATCCGGATGCTTACATAGAATCTAATCTGATTGGTTTTTACAACATATTAGAAGCTTGCCGCCATTCCTATGATGACGGTCAGACAGGCGTGGAGCATCTGGTATATGCTTCTAGCTCATCTGTTTATGGTTCAAATAAAAAGGTTCCGTACAGCACCGACGATAAGGTGGATAACCCGGTAAGTTTGTATGCAGCGACTAAGAAGAGCAATGAGCTTTTGGCTCATGCTTATAGCAAGCTCTACAACATTCCGTCCACAGGACTGCGCTTCTTTACCGTGTATGGCCCAGCTGGTCGTCCAGATATGGCGTACTTTGGCTTTACGAACAAGCTGCGTGAAGGTAAGACCATCCAGATCTTCAACTACGGTAACTGCAAGCGTGACTTCACATATGTGGATGACATTGTGGAGGGTGTTGTCCGCGTGATGCAGAAGGCACCAGATAAAGTAACTGGTGAAGACGGACTGCCGCTGCCGCCATACAAGGTCTACAACATCGGAAATAACAGTCCAGAGAATCTGTTGGATTTTGTACAGATTCTGTCTGAAGAGTTAGTAAGAGCAGGTGTGTTGCCGGAGGATTATGACTTTGAGGCACACAAGGAACTTGTACCGATGCAGCCGGGTGACGTGCCAGTTACCTATGCAGATACAAGCGCACTGGAGAAAGACTTCGGATTCAAACCAAGTACCAGCTTGCGTGATGGGCTTCGGAAATTCGCTGAGTGGTACAAGGCATTTTATATGTAATTTTTGTAATGACATGTAAGTATTCCCCGCTGATACGGCGGTGTAAATACCCACAGTGTGGGAGAGGAGAAAATGACTATGAGAGATTTTACAGATTTGAAAATTGCTGTGGCTGGAACAGGCTATGTGGGTCTTTCGATTGCGACCCTTCTGAGCCAGCATCATCATGTTACGGCTGTGGACATTGTGCCAGAAAAGGTTGAACTGATTAATAACAAGAAATCTCCGATTCAGGATGAGTATATTGAGAAGTATCTGGCGGAGAAAGAATTGGATTTGGTTGCAACGCTGGATGCCAAGGAAGCTTACTCTGATGCGGATTTTGTAGTAATCGCTGCACCCACAAATTACGATTCCAAGAAGAATTTCTTTGACACGTCCGCTGTGGAAGCTGTGATTAAGCTGGTGATCGAGTATAATCCGGAAGCCATCATGGTCATCAAATCAACTATTCCTGTAGGGTATACGAAATCTGTTCGTGAGAAATTTCACTGCGATAATATCATTTTTAGCCCGGAATTTTTGCGTGAAAGTAAAGCCCTGTATGACAACTTGTATCCCAGCCGGATTATCGTGGGCACGGATGTGGAAAATGCAAGGCTGGTAAAGGCAGCACATACTTTTGCGGAGCTGTTGCAGGAGGGTGCGATCAAGGAAGATATCGACACATTGTTCATGGGCTTTACTGAAGCTGAAGCAGTGAAGTTGTTCGCCAATACATACTTAGCGTTAAGAGTAAGTTATTTCAACGAACTGGATACTTATGCAGAAATGAAGGGACTGAATACGCAGCAGATCATCAACGGTGTGTGCCTCGATCCTCGTATTGGTACTCATTATAACAATCCGAGTTTCGGCTATGGCGGATATTGTCTCCCCAAGGATACTAAGCAGTTGCTTGCCAACTATGCGGATGTGCCTGAGAACCTGATTGAAGCAATCGTCGAGAGCAATCGGACGAGAAAAGATTTTATCGCTGACCGGGTGTTAGAGATCGCTGGCGGATACGGCGAGAATGAGAGCTGGGACAGTGAGAAAGAAAAAGAAATTGTAGTAGGCGTTTACCGCTTAACTATGAAGAGCAATTCGGACAATTTTCGGCAATCGAGCATCCAAGGCGTGATGAAGCGAATTAAAGCGAAGGGCGCTACAGTAATTGTGTATGAACCGACGCTGAAAGATGGCGAGACGTTCTTCGGAAGCAGGGTTGTGAATGACCTGGATGAATTCAAGAGACAGAGTCAGGCGATTATCGCTAACCGGTATGATAAGTGCTTGGATGATGTGAAAGAAAAGGTTTATACGAGGGACATTTTCCAGAGGGATTAAAGCAAGAGGGAAGATATGACTAATATACGAAATAAAAAAGTTTTAATTTTGGGAAATAGCCACCTTGTTGTGTTTAAATTTCGCGGCGAATTGATACAGGAATTGGTAAAGCAGGGATACGATGTTTGGGTGTGTTTTCCAAATGGTCCCTTTGGCGAAGGCGAGCAGTCCGCAAAAAAGTTTGGTTGCCATTTTATTGAAAACCATATGGAGAGACGAGGAACTAATCCGCTAAAGGACATAAATATTTTAATGGAGTATTTTCGAATCTTTCAAAACATTAAGCCGGATGTGGTTTTAGCGTATACTGTAAAACCAGATGTATATGGAGGAATTGTATGTAGAATTTTGGGTATTCCTTTTATTCCAAATATAACGGGCCTGGGTAAAGGACTGGATGAAAAAGGCATTGTCCAAAATATAACAATTTTTTTGTATAAGATTGCTGTAAAACGAGCAAAGTGTGTTTTTTTTCAGAATGACAATGACAGAAACTTTTTTAATAATAACAACATTAAATATATGAAGGGAAGCATTCTTCCGGGGTCAGGTGTAAATTTAGACAAATTTCAACCACTGCCTTATCCAGCAAAAAGCGAACCTATTAGATTTATATATATCGCCCGAGTGATGAAGGCGAAAGGAATTGAGCAATTTTTTGAGGCAGCACATGTGATTAAAAATAAATATCCTGAAATAGAATTTCATGTCTGCGGATATTGTGAAGAAGATTACAAAGCATTGATTGAGAAAAAATGCGAATCAGGTGAAATTATTTACCACGGTTTGGTGGATGATGTTGTGGAATACGAGCGGTATTGTCACTGCGTTGTACTTCCCTCATTTCATCCAGAAGGTATTTCTAATGTACTTTTAGAAGGTGCTGCTTGCGCTAGACCTCTAATTACAACGGATCATGCAGGGTGTAAAGAAACTGTTACAAATGGAGTGACAGGATACATAGTAAAGCAAAGAAGTAGCGCGGATCTTATTGATAAGATGCTTACATTTATTGAACTTCCTTATGAAGATAAAATTCGGATGGGAATTGAAGGAAGAAACAAAGTAGAGACCGAGTTCAATCGAAGAATTGTGGTTGACGCTTATATGAAAGAATTAGAACAGATTTAGGAGCAGTGGTATGAAAGGTATTATTTTGGCTGGCGGTTCGGGTACTCGTCTTTATCCATTAACGAAGGTGACATCGAAGCAGTTACTTCCTATATATGATAAGCCAATGATTTACTACCCGATGTCTGTTCTTATGAATGCAGGCATTCGGGATATACTGATTATTTCGACACCACAGGACACGCCGAGATTTGAAAGTCTCCTCGGTAATGGTCATCAGTTTGGTGTAAATCTCACCTACGCTGTTCAACCTTCTCCGGATGGACTGGCGCAGGCATTTATTATTGGCGCGGACTTTATTGGAAGTGACACTGTGGCGATGGTCTTGGGTGATAACATTTTTGCAGGTCACGGCTTGAAGAAAAGATTGAAGGCCGCTGTGGAGAATGCGGAATCTGGCAAAGGTGCTACGGTATTTGGATATTATGTGGATGATCCGGAGCGTTTCGGTATTGTCGAATTTGATAAAGACGGCAAGGCTGTAAGCATTGAGGAAAAGCCAGATCATCCCAAGAGCAATTACTGCGTAACTGGTTTGTATTTCTATGATAACCACGTAGTGGAGTATGCGAAGAATCTGAAACCTTCTGCCCGTGGTGAGTTGGAGATTACTGACCTCAATCGCATTTATCTGGAAGACGGGACACTGAATGTAGAACTGCTGGGGCAGGGCTTTACCTGGCTGGATACTGGTACCCATGAGAGTCTTGTGGATGCTACAAACTTTGTGAAGACGATTGAACAGCACCAGCATCGTAAGATTGCCTGCCTGGAGGAAATTGCATATCTGAATGGTTGGATCAGCCGCGAGGATGTTTTGGAAGTCTATGAAGTCCTGAAGAAGAACCAGTATGGTCAGTATTTGAAGGATGTCCTGGATGGAAAGTATCTGGACGTGTTGCATTAAACGAATGCAACATCCTTATATATAAATTTGGAAATAAGGGAAGAAAGTACATGAAGAAATATTTAATTACCGGGTGCGCCGGTTTTATTGGCTCAAATTTTGTTTACTATATGCTGAAAAAATATGATGACATCCTGCTGGTCAATCTGGATAAACTGACTTACGCAGGAAACCTTGAGAATCTCAAGGGAGTGGAAGGCGACCCCCGTCATATTTTTGTGCAGGGCGATATTTGCGACAAAGAGTTGGTTGCCGGTCTTTTTGAAAAATACGATTTTGATTATGTCATCAATTTTGCGGCAGAGTCCCATGTGGATCGCTCCATTGCCAACCCGGAGATTTTTGTACAGACCAATGTGATGGGCACAGTTAATCTGCTCCAGAGAGCGAAAGAAGCCTGGTACGATGCTGCCAACAAGACGTGGAAAGAAGGCAAGAAGTACCTGCAGGTTTCTACCGATGAGGTTTATGGTGCGCTTGGTGCAGATGGATATTTCATGGAGACGACTCCTATCGTATGCCTATTAACATTACCCGTTGCTCCAACAACTATGGACCTTATCATTTCCCGGAAAAGCTGATTCCGCTGATGATCAATAACGTCAAGCACCATAAGCAGCTTCCGGTTTACGGAGATGGTATGCAGATACGTGACTGGCTGTATGTGGAGGATCACTGCAAGGCGATTGACATGGTTGCCAACGGTGGAAAAGTTGGAGAGGTCTACAACGTGGGCGGCCACAATGAGCGCCCGAATATCTTTATTGTAAAGACGATTATTGAGCAGCTCCATGATCGTCTGAAAGATGACGGCATCAACGAAGAACTTATCAAGCATGTAGAGGACCGTCTCGGCCATGACCGTCGTTATGGTATCGATCCGACCAAGATCAAAAGTGATCTGGGCTGGTATCCGGAGACTCCGTTTGAAAAGGGCATTGTCCTGACTATCGACTGGTATCTGGAGCATGAGGACTGGATGAACAATGTGACCAGCGGAAACTATCAGAAATACTACGAGGAAATGTATAAAGCAAAAGCCGAAGTATAACGGAGCATGGAGAGGTTGTAGGAAGATGAAGTTTTTTGTAACAGGCGTGAATGGTCAGCTCGGTCATGACATCATGAACGAATTACATAAGAGAGGATATGAAGGTGTTGGTTCTGACCTTGCGGAAACTTATGCCGGAGTTGCGGATGGCTCCGCTGTGACAACGATGCCTTATGTTAGTCTGGACATTACTGACAAAGAAGCGGTCAGGAATGTAATTGCAGAAATAAAACCAGATGCGGTCATCCATTGTGCGGCATGGACGACAGTGGATATGGCCGAGGATGATGACAAGGTAGAAAAAGTCCGTGCTATCAATGCCGGAGGCACTCAGAACATTGTGGATGCGTGTAAGAAAATTGACTGCAAGATGCTCTATCTGTCCACAGACTATGTGTTTGACGGACAGGTCACAGAGCCTTGGCAGCCGGATTGTAAGGATTATAAGCCGCTGAATGTTTACGGTCAGACCAAACTGGAAGGTGAGCTGGCTGTCAGCCAGACGCTGGAAAAGTATTTTATTGTCCGTATTGCATGGGTATTTGGTCTGAATGGTAAGAACTTCATCAAGACCATGATCAATGTTGGAAAGACACACGATGAAGTCCGTGTGGTCGATGACCAGATCGGTACGCCGACCTATACCTATGATCTGGCACGGCTGCTGGTGGATATGTGTGAGACGGAGAAGTATGGATACTATCATGCTACGAATGCGGAAGTCTCCACGGAAGATGCGGATAAAATCGGATGCAAGGCCGGATATATTTCCTGGTACGACTTCTGTTGCGAGTTCTATAAACAGTACGGATTGAAAACAAAGGTTATTCCGGTAACTACGGAAGAATATGGACTCAGCAAGGCGGCACGTCCGGTCAACAGTAGGTTAGATAAAAGCAAGCTGGTTGAGGCTGGCTTCAAGCCATTGCCGACATGGCAGGATGCAGTCAGTAGGTATCTGAAGGAGGCACAATTGTAAAATGGGACAGATAAATGTGGAAAAAAATGTTGGCGGCATTGAAGGACTTTGTGTAATCACGCCTGCTGTCCATGGCGACAGCCGCGGATATTTCATGGAGACGTACAGCCAGCGGGACATGGAAGAAGCCGGGATAGATATTACGTTTGTTCAGGACAATCAGTCCATGAGTACAAAGGGAGTCCTGCGGGGGCTTCATTTTCAGAAGAACTATCCACAGACGAAGCTGGTCAGGGTAATCAAAGGCGCTGTGTTTGATGTGGCTGTGGATCTGAGAAGTGGAAGTGAAACATACGGAAAATGGTATGGTATTGAATTGACGGAGGAAAACAAGAAGCAGTTCCTGATTCCGAGAGGGTTCGCACACGGATTTTTGGTACTGAGTGAAACTGCAGAATTTTGCTATAAATGTGATGATTTTTACCACCCGAATGATGAAGGCGGTATGGCTTGGAATGATCCGGAGATTGGTATTGAATGGCCGAGAGTTGAAGGAAAGTATTATGGCAGTGCCTCCGCCGAAGGTTATAGTGTAGACGGAGCTGCTTTGAATCTGAGTGATAAAGATCAGAAATGGCTGGGGTTAAAGGATACTTTTAAGTTTTAATCATGGATAAGGGGAAAATATGGATTGCATAGATTTATATAATTTCTGGAAAACGGATGAGTTTTTCGATGTATCAACACGGAATGAACTTACTGCACTTGATCCGGAAAAAGACGCAAAAGAAATTGAAGATAGATTTTACCGTGATTTGGAGTTTGGCACAGGTGGCCTGCGGGGAATCATGGGTGCGGGAACCAATCGCATGAATAAATACACGGTTGGCAAGGCGACAAAGGGGCTTGGAAATTATTTGCTTGATACCTATGGGGCTGAAGCCTGCAAAAACCGAGGTGTAGTTATTGGATATGACACACGAAATAATAGTGAGTTTTTTGCCCGTACTGCCGCAAATGTGTTAAGCAGTATGGGAATTCGTGTTTACCTCCATGCTCACGCAAGACCAACGCCGCAGCTTAGTTTCTCTGTGAAATTCTGGAATGCATTGGCTGGAGTGGTCGTAACTGCGAGCCACAATCCGAAAGAGTACAACGGTTACAAAGTATATGACGAGTTCGGATGCCAGCTTGTTCCCTGGCAGGCGAAACAGGTAATAGAGTATGTAAATGCTGTGGCTGATTATCGTTCTATAGACTTTACCAGCAATGATTCCCTCATCAGCATGGCTGACGTGACAGACAATTTTGTGAATGCAGTCTTGAAGCAGAGCCGATATGGAAACTCTGCTGCTAAAGCAGACTTGAAAATTGTATATACCCCGCTCCACGGCACAGGAAATGTTCCGGTACAGAAGGTACTGCGTCTGGATGGATTCACACAGGTTGAGGCTGTAGCGGAACAGGTGGTTCCCGATGGAAACTTTCCGACTGTCGTATCTCCGAATCCAGAGGATCGTAGGGCACTGGAGTTGGGCATTGCACAGGCAAAACGCACGAATGCAGATATTGTTCTTGGAACTGATCCGGACAGTGACCGTGTGGGTATTGCAATTAAAACTACTGATGGATATCAGTTGATGACTGGAAATCAGGTTGGCGCACTTCTGATGAGTTTTATTCTGAACCACACGGATGTAAGCAAGTACTCCCATCCCGCTGTAGTTAAGACCGTTGTGACTTCGGAACTTGGTGCAGACATTGCCCGGAAGCATGGTATTACAGTGTTTTCCACATTAACCGGTTTCAAATTTATCGGTGAGAAGATTACCCAGTTTGAGCAGGCAAAAATTAAAGGCAATAAGGAGCAGGATTACGATTTCCTGTTTGGCTATGAGGAATCTTATGGTTATCTTGCAGGAACTCACGCTCGTGATAAGGATGCGGTTGTTTCCAGCTTACTGATCTGCGAGATGGCTGCGGAAGCAAAGGCAAATGGCAAGACGCTGTTGGATGAGATGAATGACATCTATGCAGAATATGGCTATTACCGTGATGCATTGGATAGCTTCACTCTGAAAGGTAAGGATGGTCTGGAAAAGATCACTTCTATGATGATGGAACTTCGTGCTTCCGGCTCCCCATTTGCAGGGACAAAATCTGTGACAGATTTCAGCAGTCCGGTTGCAGTAGAAGAAGGGTTTGGAATGCTGCCGACTTCCAATGTTCTGAAATATGTTCTGGAAGATGGTTCCTGGATTGCGGTTCGTCCTTCCGGCACAGAGCCGAAAATCAAAATTTACTATAGCATCAAGGGTGCAGATAAGGCTGAAGTAGAAAAGAAATTGGAAGAAGCACAGCATACGATTCAAACAAAGTTAGGACTGAAATAAGAGGAGGATAAGACGTATGAATATTATTTTACTTTCCGGTGGTTCTGGCAAGCGTCTCTGGCCTCTCTCCAATGATGTTCGCAGCAAACAGTTTATCAAGTTGTTTAAAAACGGTGATGAGTACGAGTCTATGGTACAGCGGGTTTATCGGCAGATCACGACGGTAGATCCGGACGCGAAGGTCACAATTGCAACCAGCAAATCACAGGCCAGCGCCATTAAGAATCAGTTGGGTGAAAAGGCATCTATCTGCGTGGAGCCATGCCGCCGGGATACGTTCCCGGCAATCGCACTGGCAGCAGCTTATCTCCACGATGAACTTGGTGTTGGAACGAATGAGGCGATTGTGGTCTGCCCGGTCGATCCGTATGTGGATAACACATATTACGAAGCGGTCAAGACTTTGCAGGAACTGGCTGAACAGGGCAATGCAAATTTGACCCTGATGGGAATTGAGCCGACTTATCCGAGTGAGAAGTACGGTTACATTATCCCGGAGAACGGAGAAAACGTAAGCAAAGTACAAGAATTCAAGGAAAAGCCTGACACTGAAACCGCTAAGAAATATCTTGCCCAGAGTGCGCTTTGGAACGCCGGAATCTTTGCTTTTAAGTTGGGTTACCTGCTGGATAAAGCTCACAGCATGATTGATTTTGAGGATTACCGTGATCTTTTCAATAAATATGACACACTGACGAAAATCAGCTTCGACTACGCAGTGGTTGAGAAAGAGTCGAGCATCCAGGTGCTGCGCTATAGTGGTAACTGGAAGGATGTCGGCACCTGGAATATGATGGCCGAGGTTATGTCTGATAAAGCCAAAGGCAAGGCAATTCTCGATGAAACGTGTGAGAACACTAATGTGGTGAATGAACTGAATATCCCAATTCTCTGCATGGGTTGCAAAGACCTAATTGTCGCCGCAAGCGGTGATGGCATTTTGATTTCCGATAAAGAACGTAGTGGATACATGAAGCCTTATGTTGAGAAAATCGAAACAGAGGCAATGTATGTGGAAAAGTCATGGGGTACATATACGGTCATGGATGTGCAGCCGGGGTCTATGACTGTCAAGGTGTCCATGAAAGCAGGGGAGAGCATGACCTACCATATGCATAATTACCGCGAGGAAGTCTGGACAGTTGTTTCGGGTAAAGGAAAGGCGGTTGTGGATGGCATGGAACAGATGCTCCGTACCGGTGATGTAATTACCATTGCAGCGGGCTGCAAGCATATGGTGGAGGCTATTACTGCTTTGGACATTATAGAGGTTCAGATCGGTGATGAGATCAGCGTCAGTGACAAAATAAAATTTGAATTGAAATGACAGGCGGTATAGAAAATGGAAATATTGAAATTACTGCCTGCTGGAAAGGATTATTTGTGGGGCGGCACAAGGCTGCGGGATGAATATGGAAAGAAAATCGACATGACTCCGCTGGCAGAGACATGGGAGTGTTCCGTCCATCCTGATGGTTCAAGTATTGTAAGCAATGGTTGCTTCAAGGATAGAACTTTGGCAGAGGTATTGGAAGAACATCCAGAATATCTTGGGAGCAAGGTGCAAAATGGGAAATTACCTGTTTTAGTGAAATTCATTGACGCGAAACAGGATTTGTCTGTTCAGGTTCATCCTGATGATGAATATGCATGGAAATATGAACATCAAAACGGCAAAACAGAGATGTGGTATGTCATTGATGCTGACGAAGGCGCAGAGCTGATTTATGGATTCCAGCACAGAGTGACACCTGAGATACTGAGAGATGCTGTTGCCAAAGGAACACTGGACAAGCACTTGCAGAAGACAGAAGTCCACAAGGGGGACGTATTCTATGTCCCGGCAGGGACAGTACATGGCATAGGCGCAGGGATATTGATCGCAGAGATCCAGGAAAGCTCCAATGTGACTTACCGTGTTTATGACTACGACAGGATTGATAAAAATGGTAAGAAGCGGGAACTGCATTTTGACAAGGCCGTCCAGGTCATGGATATGGGTGTTGCATCAGATATAAAGCAAAAGCCCCGGATGGTGAAGTACTACGCTGGATGCTCAAGAGAACTTCTGTGCCGCTGCAAATATTTTGAAGCGGAACGTATCCAGGTAACAAAAGGTTTTTCGTTTTCAGTAAGGGATGAATCATTCCAGATACTGATGTGCTTGGACGGATATGGCCAGGTGGAAACGATGGATGCGGAACTGAAGCCAGTTAGGTTTTGCAAAGGCGAGACGGTGTTCATCCCTGCTGGAATGGGGAGATGCATGGTGATTGGGGATGCGGCAGTGCTGAAAATCCGATGTTGAAATGAAATGGAGACGAAAAGAAAATGAAGATAAAAAGACTTTTAGAAATTGGAATTATTAATACGCTCAGATTTAATCTTCATTATTTCTCCGGGGGGGGGGTATTTTCCGCAAGTAATTTTATCTAAGAATGTTAAGCTTGGAAGATAAAAGGAAAAGTAGTAATTAAAGGGGAAAGAAAAAGCGGAAATGTAAAGATTGGTTTTGATAGCGTTTCTATTTTTGATCGAAAGCATGAAAGAAGTATCTGGGATAATGATGGGACTATCATTTTAGGAGATAATGTAAACATAGGCCAGGGAGTGCGTATTTCGAACCATGGAACACTGTTAATTGATGATAATGTGACGATATCGGCGAATGCATCGATAATATGTGCGAATGAAATAAACATTGAAAAGGGCTGTTTAATTTCTTGGGATGTACTAATAATGGACACAGATTCCCATGAGATTACTAGTTTAGAATCTGGCCGTCAAATTAATTTTTCAAGTCCAATAACGATAGAAGAAAATGTATGGATTTCCTGCCGCTGCACTATATTAAAGGGAACTATGATTGGCAAGAATAATGTTGTAGCAGCGGGATCTATAGTCTCTGGAACTTATAATGAATCAAACGTGATTTATAGCACAAATAAGAAAATAATAAAAAGAGGTATTAGCTGGAAGAAGTAACAGGAGATGTGAAAGGGCATGAGCAAGAAGAAAATATACGGATATTCAGTATTTGCTATAATGCTTATCATTATGATGATTGGAAGTACAGCCATCGGTGGAGTGGTGCTTTGGCTACCAGTATCAGATACAAATATTAAATACTACTTAGCGTGGATGATATGCGCCTTATTGGTATCAATAAGTTTTAAAGCAACAATGGATAAAATAACTTTTATCCTTATGATTAGAGCTGCCTTATTAATCATCAACACCTTTATTCATGTTGATGAATATCCAGATAGCTGGAAGATTAATATTGTTTCTCAGTTTTTCATCCCATTTCTATTTTATGCGGCATGCCATATTAAAATGGATAGGGAAGAAATAGAAAAATATATTTTAAAGTTTTCGTGCATTGTGAGCACGATTTTAGCTATTCAGGTTATCGCACAATTTCTAAATTCAACCGTAATTAATGGATTGGATTGGAATTATGTAAAATCAACAGTTGAAACTCCGCTAGGGCGCACCAATTATCTTGCTGCTTTTTTAATAATATATATGATTTGCATTGATTATCTAATGGAAAGCGGATTTAGGAAATATATTCATATTGGACTGTGCATCTTGGGAATTTTCTGCACAATGTCAGATGGATCTTATGCCCTGACAGCATTATATTTCATATATAGGTTTATTCCTTACAGGCGGGCTCTAAGGAAAACAAAAAAAAAGAGCTTTAAAAGTAAGATTGCGTTGATCCTTGTAGCGTTTGTTGCAATTATACTGCTGGTTCGGTTTCAAGATACTATTGAAGGCGCTTATAACCATTTCCTAAAGGATACAGTCAATGCGACAAGTGTGGATCAGTTGCTGAACGGCAGAACAAATGTGTATGCATATAGCATTGGGATTATCAGAGATAATCCTATATTGGGAATAGGTCTGGGAACAGTTACAGGTCAGACTACGCGCTCACACAATATCATCCTGCAGCTGCTTGTTTCAGGAGGGGTGGTTAACCTGGTAATATTTTTATCCGTGTACTTCCAAATAATGCGAAAAAACTATGTAAGAAAAACCGATACCTTTTCTCGAATGGTTTTTACAGTAATGCTATTTTCCCTTGCAAATAGTATGTATGAGGTAACATTCCAGTCATTCCAATATGATTTGCTGATATTTACCCTAATGGGATTATCAATAAATTTAACTTCTATAAAGAATAAGGGGAATGGATATGTACAGCAAAAATTGTCATGACAAAGAAATGTATAACAGTTTTATGTTGGCTTTAGAAAATGAAAATGCTGAATATATAAAACTTCAGAGTTCTGAGGCATACCGATATGGCCGTTATATTAAGCGGATAAAGGAAAACTTTTGCCACCCGAAAGTCTTGCTCAAGAAAGCAAGGGCAACACAGGAAGCTAATCAGATAAGAAAATCTTATCCGAGATATGACAGAAAAAAGAACCAGGATGGCGCTAAAAATTATTTCCTCGATGAGAGGATTGCAATATATACAGCGATTTTTGGTAGCTATGATTCTTTGCTGGAACCAGCGTGGGTTCCGGATAACTGTGATTTCTTTATCATAACAGATCAATCGATTCCAAGTACCAGTAAATGGAAACCGGTAAAGGTTGATTGGAAGAGTGTTGGCGTTGATGGAAATGTAAAAAGGAATAGATATTGCAAGATGTTCCCACATAAGCTCCCGACGATTAGTGAATACAAATATTCCATTTATATCGATGGGAATGTTAAGCCAGTGACAGATTTTACGGCTTTCATAAATATGCTTGGCGAGTATGGAATGGGTTTTCATTTACATTCAAGCAGAGAATGCGTCTATGAAGAAGCGAAGGTGTGTATTTATTCCGGGAAGGATACGAAAGAGAATATCAACGCACATATGGATTACTTGAGGAAACAGGGTTTCCCGGGAAATTATGGAATGTTGGAATGTAATCTCATTGTCAGAGACCACGATGACGCCGCTATGAAGAAGGTTATGGAGATGTGGTGGGAAGAGTTTTGCAAGAGATCAAAAAGAGACCAATTATCATTGCCTTATGTACTCTTCAAAAATGGCATTAAGGTGGAGTCTGTAGGAGTTTTAGGAACTAATATTTTTCAAAATTACGCTTTAAGGGTTGTGAAACATGAGTGATGTAAAAAGAATGAAAACGGGTATAGTGATTCTTAACTACAATGATTCAGAAACGACGATCAACTTGATAAGACACATCAAAGGTTTCTTTTCACTAAGTAAGATTGTCGTTGTAGACAATGCCTCTACAGATGATTCATACAATAGATTACAGAATCAGTCGGAAGAATACGGTTTTGATTTGATCGGTGCTTCAAGAAATGGCGGATATGCTTCAGGGAACAATGTGGGTGCAAGGTATCTGATTGAAAAATGCCAATGTGAGATTGTTGTTATAGCAAATCCAGATATCTTATTTGAAGAAGAACTGCTGATTTCTATTGTTGACAACTTTATGAAACATCCGGATTATGCATTACTGTCCGGGGTAATGTGCGATCCGAAAGGAAACATTGACAGGGCTCCTTACCGCAACTTAAATTCGTATACTTATGATTTAGCGGACTGTTTTGCAATAGGAAGATACTTACATAAAAAGAAAAAATATCCAGCCGTTATTGGCTCAGGAATTTCTCCTGTTGAAGTGATTCAAGGTTCTTTATGGGCTATCCGTAGTGATGTATTGAAAGAAATAGATTATCTTGACGAAGGTACGTTTCTTTACTATGAGGAGATGATACTCGGTCATAAACTAAAATCGTATGGATACAAATCAGGATTGGTAGGGATTCCTTTTTACCATTACCATGCTGTGTCTATTACAAAGTCTATAAAAAAGGTTAATGCATGGAAGATTCATTTGAAATCTAAGTGCTATTATGAAAGAACTTGTAACTGTGTTAATGGAATAAAATATTTTATTCTGAAGCTGTTTTGTTTTCTATCGATAATTGAAAAATACATATTAGCGTTTATACAAGATGCGAGGAGTTAGAAAATGATTTACATAGACTATTCTGAATGTGTTCCTAAAAAGAACATGAAATTTCATGGCGGGGCAAACTATGGTAAGAGAATGATTAATATTCTGGCAAACAATGGAAAGAAAGTTACGCTTCTTGTGCCCAAAGGCTTCAAGCCGGAAACAGAAATGGATAAAAAAATATTTGGGAACAAAAATGTAAAATTGGAATATATTGATAGCTTACAGTCGTTCCGAGCAGAAGAAGATAATGCGCTGTTATATATACCAATGATACAAACGAGGAGGCTTACAGTAATAGACAGTATAAAGAAGCATAACCCGTCTATGAAAGTGTATGTGACAATTCATGGGGTAAGAAGGCTTGACTTGAAGCCGGACAGAATTGATTCCTATTATACAGGGGCATCTTTTAGTTTTCTATACATGGTAAAAGCTTGGGTAAAGTACGTTTTATATGGATTAGCATATAAATATGTGTTTAGGATATATATTCCGGAATATGACCAGTTGATTACGGTGTCGAATGATTCTCTACAGAAGATTCAAGGACTGTGCAAGCCGAAGGCGGTAAAGATTTACTATGAGGGAAGCATAAATTCAGACTTGATGATGGATAAACCTGTGAATACAGAGCGGGAAAATTTCGCATTATTCGTAAGTGGAGGGCGAGAAGAAAAAAACCTACTGCGTACATTAATTGGATTCCAGAAGTTTAAAGAACAAAATCCTTCCAATAATCTTAAGCTAATTGTTACAGGGGTTAGTGCTGAACTCAGGGAAAGGTTGCTTTCCTGCCCTCAATTAAAGTGGGAGAGAGTCAAAAAGGATATAGTAATAAAGCAGTATGTTGAAGATGATGAATTAGTTCATCTTTATGAAACGTGTAAATATGTAATCTATATGTCAAAAAGCGAAGGCTTTGGCTTGCCACTGATTGAAGCCTGTATGTATGGCGCTCCGTGTTTAGCTGCGTCAGTAACAGCCATGCCAGAAGTATTGGGTTCTGCAATTGAATACGCCGATCCGTTTGATATCTCGTCAATAGCGGCAGGATTTGAACGTTTGGAAAATACGGATTACAAAATATGCCAGGACAAGATACTCAGAAGGCGTCAGGTGGTTATTTACAATATAAAAAATGCGGATGAGGATTTCTTGGCTGATTTTGCGGGGATAGAGTGAAGGATATGAAGAGGAATAGGAAACAGTTACTTGCACTGAATACATCAAGCTCGTTGTTTAATCAAGTCATACAGATTATATCTGGTTTTGTCCTTCCAAGATTGATCTTAAGCACCTACGGTTCAGATGTTAATGGATTGGTATCATCTATTACACAGTTTTTGCAGGTAATAGCTTTTCTTGAATTAGGTGTAGGAGCAGTGGTACAGTCATCACTTTATAAACCATTGGTCGAGAATAATAAAGATGAAATGAGCAAAATTATTTCATCCGCACAGAAGTTTTTTAGAAATCTTGCACGGATAATGCTTGTATACGTTGCAGTTTTGGTTTTATTTTATCCGATGGTGGTAAAAGCAGAGTTTGATTTTTGGTATACTGCATCGTTGATTTTAGCAATGAGTATCAATTCATTTGCGCAATATTATTTTGGAATAGTTAATCAACTGCTTTTGTCAGCTGATCAGAAGGGGTATATTTCATATAACCTCCAGGCATTTACCTATATAATCAATACTGTCGCTTGCTGCATCATTATATATGCCGGTGGGTCCATACATATGGTAAAACTGACAACATCTCTTCTGTTCATGATTCGTCCTATATATATGTGGGGGTATGTAAGAAAGCATTATGACATCAATGAGAAGATTGAATACACGGAAGAGCCAATCAAGCAAAAGTGGAATGGATTAGCACAGCATATAGCAGCAGTTGTTTTGGATAACACGGATACCGTTGTACTAACACTTTTTTCTACGCTCTCGAATGTATTCAATCTT
>CABRLU010000035.1 GCA_902471845.1 uncultured Lachnospiraceae bacterium
GGTTCTTCATATTCACATTTCGGACAACGGTATGTATTTTCAAGGGGCGTACCGCATTTTGGACAATTCATACACGTCCCTCCTAAAACTGCTTAAAACGCTTTGGATCACTGCGGAATTCCTTCATCATCTCCTCAACAATATCAATGACATCCCTGAGGTCATTTCTCTGAATCGCCTCTTCCGCCTGGTCCACTTCAAGACTCGGTTTGTATTTTTTAAGTTCTTCATCAAAGTTAATCATCTAAATCTCCTCCCAGAAGCTCTTTCACATGGCCAACCAGATAGAGAGAGCCTGTACATATAAGAACGCCATTCCTGCCCTTCCATTCCTGTCCGGTTATAATGGCCTCACTTACATTATATGTGCCCTGAATATTTCCATGCCAGTTTTTCTGAAAATCTTTCATCACTTCATGAAAATCCCGGCGCCGGCCATTATCAATCTCTGTCACAATGATGCCTTTCAGTCGGCTTATACCGCACAAATGGCGGACCATTTCCTGATAATCCTTATCCTCTGCTACGGCAAATATCAGATAAATATCTCTCTGTGAAAATATCCGGTTCACCGAACGTACCAGTTCCCGAATACCATCGTCATTGTGAGCGCCATCCACATAAATATCTCTGCCCACCGGCTCCATCCGTCCCGGCCAGACCATCCGACGGATGCCCGTCAAAACCTTTTTCTGAAAATCCGTCTCCGGCATCTTCCAGTCTGAAAATTCTCTGAGAACTTCCATAGCCGTCACTGCCAAAGCCCCATTCTCCACCTGATACATGCCGCTGGTATTAAGCATTATATCATACTTTTTAAAATATGGACACACTAAAGAAAACCGAATGTGCCCTTCCTCTGGGGAAATATTTTCCATCCAGTCCGGCTTCACCGGATAGCACATTGCTTTCTCGCCAGACTTCTCCGGATAGCGCAACTCTTGCCCATCGGCTTTCTTCGGATGGCACAGCTCTCCGGCCCGCGCTTCAATCACTCCGACTGCCTCCGGACGGGCCGCCAGATAAACAAGTGGTACTCCCGGTTTGATGATACCCGCCTTCTCCGCCGCGATTTTTTCAATTGTGTCGCCGAGTATGGCCGTATGGTCCAGCCCGATGGAAGTGATCACAGTCAAATCCGGTGCTTCCACCGCATTGGTCAGATCCAGTCGGCCGCCAAGTCCTGTTTCGATGACGCCATATTCTATCCCGGCTTTTTGAAAAGCACACATGGCCATCAGATAAATAAACTCAAAAAAGGTCGGATGGGCAATGCCCTCAGCTATCTGGGCATCCACCAGTTCCTTAACTTTATAAAAGGCTTCCGAAAAGGCTTCGTCACTGATCTCCCCGTTATCTATACGTATCCGTTCATTGATACGGATCAGATGGGGCGAAGTAAACAGCCCAGTCTTAAACCCCATCTCCCGCAGACAGGATTCCATATAGGCACAGACCGAGCCCTTGCCGTTGGTCCCTGCCACATGGATATAGTGAAAACTTTTTTCCGGGCTTCCGAGAAGTCTTAAACGCTCCCGGGTCTGTTCAAGACCCCCGGTCCTTGCGAACCGGGGGATATTGTACAAATATTCGACAATCTCATTCATCATCCGTTTAAAGCTTCCAATCGTTCTTCAACCTGCTTTAACATCTGGGTATATTTTTCCAGCTTGTCCCGCTCGGCCTGAATCTTTGCTTCCGGCGCTTTGCTTACAAAGTTCGGATTATTCAACATTCCCGATGCTCTGGCAATCTCTTTATGGAGCTTTTCTTCCTCTTTGGCCAGACGGGCTTTTTCTTCTGCAATATCCACCAGCTCGGCAAATGGCATATAGATAACTGCCTGATGAATCACTGCAGATACGGCATCCTTTTCAATACCTGTCTTATCAGCCTGAATCAAAACATCACTGGCATGGGCCAATGTGGCAAAGAAAACTTTACCGTCTTCAAAAATCTTACGAACATCCTCATTTTCAGAAACAACGATGACCTTTGCCTTTTTGCTCGGCGGTACGTTCATACCTGTACGCACATTACGGATACCGCGAACAGCTTCTTTAATCGTCTCTACCGCATTTTCATCCGCTTCAAAATTCCATTCGTCCTTATATTCCGGCCAGGAAGAAATCATAATGGACTCTTCTTCCTCCTGAACATTACAGAAGATTTCCTCTGTAATAAACGGCATATATGGATGAAGGAGCTTTAATGCCTGGATAAGGACTGTCTTTAAGGTCCAGAGAGCCGCTGCCTTCGTTGTGTCCTCATTATTGTACAGACGTGGTTTAACCATTTCGATATACCAGTCGCAGAATTCTTCCCAGATGAAATCATACAACTTCTGAACAGCAATACCAAGTTCGTATTTGTCCATATTGGCTGTAACGTCTTTCGCCAGTGTATTCGCCTTGGATAATATCCATTTATCTGCCTGAGTCAGATCATCTAATGTCACATTGTCAATAGAAATGCCCGCTTCTTCAGCCTGCTCAAAGTTCATCAGCATAAACCGGGAGGCATTCCATACTTTATTTGCAAAATTACGGCTGGCTTCCACCCGCTCCCAATAGAAACGCATATCATTTCCAGGCGCATTGCCCGTAACAAGGGTAAATCGCAGTGCATCGGCTCCGTATTTATCAATGACTTCCAGAGGATCGATACCGTTTCCAAGAGACTTACTCATCTTCCGTCCCTGGGAATCTCTCACAAGGCCATGGATGAGAACCGTATCAAACGGAACCTCACCCATATGCTCAAGACCAGAAAATACCATACGGATAACCCAGAAGAAAATAATATCATAACCGGTAACAAGAACATTTGTCGGATAGAAATAGTCCAAATCTTCCGTCTTGTCCGGCCATCCCAATGTGGAGAACGGCCACAGAGCGGAGCTGAACCATGTATCCAGCGTATCTTCGTCCTGAACGATATGCGTACCGCCGCACTTACAGCAGGTTGTCGGTGCATCAGCTTTGCGGGCCACCATGATCTCACCGCAGTCCTGGCAGTAATAAGCCGGAATACGATGTCCCCACCAGAGCTGACGGGAAATACACCAGTCGCGGATATTTTCCAGCCAGTGGAGATAGGTCTTGTCAAAACGCTCAGGAACAAATTTCAAGTCGCCTTTTTTCAATGCTTCGATGGCCGGTTTTGCCAGTTCATCCATCTTAACAAACCACTGCTGTTTAATGAGTGGCTCTACCGTCGTCTTGCAGCGGTCATGGGTACCTACATTGTGATTATAATCCTCAATTCGTACAAGCAGACCGAGACGATCCAGCTCTTCAACAATAGCCTTTCGTGCCTCATAACGGTCCATACCGGCATACTTGCCGCCATTTTCGTTGATGGTCGCATCATCATTCATAATGTTAATCTGTTCCAGATTGTGTCTCTTACCCACTTCAAAGTCATTCGGGTCATGTGCCGGTGTGATCTTAACCACTCCGGTTCCAAATTCCTTGTCTACATATTCATCTGCTACCACCGGAATCTCTTTATTGACGATTGGCAAAAGGACCTTCTTTCCGATGAGATGTTTATAACGTTCATCCTCCGGATGTACGGCTACTGCCGTATCACCCAACATGGTTTCCGGACGGGTTGTGGCGATTTCCACCATTTCATCGGAACCAACTACAGGGTAATTAATATGCCAGAAATGTCCGGCCTGATCCTCGTATTCAACCTCCGCATCCGAAATGGATGTTTTGCATACCGGACACCAGTTGATGATTCTCGCACCTTTATAAATTAATCCTTTTTCATGGAGACGTACAAATACTTCCTCAACGGCTTTATTGCATCCCTCATCCATGGTAAACCGCTCTCTGTCCCAGTCGCAGGAAGATCCCAGTTTTTTAAGCTGGCTGATAATTCGTCCGCCATATTCTTTCTTCCAGTCCCAGGCCCTCTCCAAAAAAGCTTCCCGGCCTAAATCTTTTTTGCTGATGCCTTCTTCTTTTAACTTCTCCAGAATCTTAACTTCCGTTGCAATACTTGCATGGTCCGTCCCCGGCTGCCAGAGGGCATTGTATCCCTGCATCCGTTTGGAACGAATCAAAATATCCTGTAATGTATTATCAAGGGCATGACCCATATGAAGCTGCCCTGTGATATTTGGCGGCGGAATCACGATTGTAAACGGTTTTTTGCTCCGGTCTACTTCCGCATGAAAATATTTATGGTCAAGCCATTTCTGATAAAGCTTATCCTCAATGGCCGCCGGATTATAGGTTTTCTCCAACTGCATCTTTTTTTCCTCCTGTTCAATTTACACATTTTTCACCTGGCTCGTGCCTTGCACTCTGTTTCTTTTTCGCGGAACTGGCTCTGCCAGTTCACCTCGAGAGCCGCGCTCCGCACGTCTCCCTCGGTCGCGGGCGTCGCCAAATGGGATGATGCAAGCATCTTCCCGCTTGGCTTGTGCCTTGCACGAAAAAAGCTTCCGCCCCATAAGGGCGAAAGCTCGCGTTACCACCTTAATTATACGGAAAAACAGAACTTCCGTACATCTCTTCGGTCTTTAACGGAACCACCCGTGACCGGCTACTTGCCAAATCCATCGGAGACATATCATACTGCTTTACCTGTCGCCGCCCTGGTTTCACCTGTCCTGTTCAAAAGCTACCTTCGGAACCCACTTCTTCAGATGACCTTTCAGCCGCCGAGCCATCCTCTCTGTAAAGGTTTTGTTCCTACTCCTCTTTCTCGCCACATTTGCCATATAAAATACATTCTATTCAAAATCATTCAAAAAGTCAAGTCCTACATTTCTTCCACTGAATTAACACCTTCCAGCCCTTCAATAAAAGTATGTACATCAATCCCTTTGGATTTGGTGCTGACTTCCAGAGACATGGTCGCATTGACGATATCGTCTTTATTTTTCTTCGACTTACTGAGTTCCAGACTCAGAAATTTAAAGCCTCTTTCCTTCACAGCCGACATAAACGGTGTGATGTATTTTCTGGACTCGAACTCCACATATAAATCATAAACCCGGGAATGCTCATAGGCAAAATCATCAATTTTCTGCATATAATTATAAACAAAAAATACAATGATTGTACAGATGATGGCACCGGAATAAAAACCAATGCCAATAGCCAGACCGATACCTGAACAGGCCCAAAGACCGGCTGCCGTTGTCAACCCCTTAATCTGATTCCGCCCGGTTACCATGATCGTTCCCGCTCCCAGGAAACCGACACCACTGACTACCTGAGCGGCCATACGAGCTACATCACCGGTTCCATTGGAAACGAACCGGAATATATATTCCCCTGTCATCATGATCAGCGTTGCCCCAAGGCATACCAGAATATGGGTCTTAAATCCGGCTCCCCGCTTCTTCACACTGCGGAAAAAACCAATTACGCCGCCGCAGACCGTTGCGAGAAGCAAACGGACCAAAACAACCGGTACACAAAATGTGTGGAGATATCCATTTATCGTTTGTAGTACTTCCATGTTCATTCTATCACCACCAGAACAATGCTCTTTACAAAGCTTCTACATTTTTCGTTGCTACTATAGAAACACCAGTATCAGCAACATTTTCCATGATCACGTCACCAATATGCACCGGTGCTTCCACCTGAATGCTCTGAAGTGCCTTTGCACAATCAAAAATCTTGCTCTTTGGAATATCTGACTTTGTTTTTACAGAAACCATCGGAATTTTACCGCCGTTTACCCGAACGATTGATGTTACGATACGGGTCGGATTTGTCACTTCTTTCCGTGCATATTCCTCTCCCCGTTTACATGTATTTCCGGTAACCCGAAGAATTTCCGTACCTTCCATCTCTACTGTCACGGCGCAGCCCAGAGGGCATCCGATACAGGTTAATTCTCTTTTTTCCATATGCTTACGCCTCCTCGACCTTAAAGATAATCTGTTTCAAATCCGGATATTTCAAAAGCTGTTCTTTTTTCAGCTTGACTTCTTCCATCTCGCCAGGCGCCACCACCGGACGTCTCCGGCGCATGACCCGTTCATCGTCAAAGTATGTGGACACATAACAATTTTTCTGCACAGCCCCCACACGGAAACGAACGGTAATCTCGTCATCCATCCGGTCTACATTCAATGTCTTAGGCACCGTATAACGGACAATCCCCTGTGGGCAGAGCGCTACGGTTTCATGGGTTGTTTCCGGCTCTTTACTGCCGTTCAGAATAAATTTAGCTGCATTTCTTCCTGCCGTCGCTGCTTCCTCCGAAACGAAGTCTACCAGATCATGGACATGAAGAACATTGCCGCAGGCAAAAACTCCCGGCACGCTTGTTTCCAGACTCTCATTAACCACCGGTCCATTGGTCACCGGTTCAATATCCACACCGATGCCTCTGGACAATTCATTTTCCGGAATCAGGCCGCAGGAAAGAAGCAGTGTATCACAGTCATAATGCTCTTCTGTTCCCGGGATCGGTTTGCCCGTACTGTCTACCTCAGCCAGAGTGATTCCCTTTACCCGCTCTTTGCCGTCAATGTCAATAACAGTATGACTTAATTTCAGTGGGATGCCAAAATCATCCAGACACTGAACAATATTTCGTTTCAGGCCGCCGGAAAATGGCATCAATTCCGCAACCACTTTCACCTTTGCCCCTTCCAGCGTCATACGGCGGGCCATGATCAGTCCGATATCTCCGGAACCTAAGATAACAACTTCCCGTCCCGGCATAAAGCCTTCAATATTCACCAGACGCTGTGCGGTTCCGGCGGAATAAATACCGGCCGGACGATATCCCGGAATATTCAGAGCGCCCCTCGGACGTTCCCGGCATCCCATAGCCAGAATGACTGCCTTTGCCTGAATCTCAAACAGACCGTCCTCCCGGTTCATGGCTGTCACCACTTTATTTTCTGAAATATCCATGACCATCGTATTTAATTTATACTCAATCTTTAAATCCGCCACTTCATCAATGAAACGTCCCGCATATTCCGGTCCGGTCAACTCTTCCTTAAATGTATGAAGTCCGAAACCATTATGGATACACTGATTCAAAATGCCGCCAAGCTCATGATCTCTTTCCAGGATGATGATACTTTCCAGACCATTTTTTCTTGCAGACGCTGCGGCCGCAAGACCGGCAGGACCGCCGCCGACAATGACTAAATCGTAATTTAACATTTCTCACACCATCCCTTCTATAATCTGTCTTTGACCGTACCGACGATCAGTTTGGAATCTCCGCCGGATTTGGTAATATCTGCCATGCCCACATGAAGCTCTCTTGCCAGAATCTCCATGGTTCTCGGTGAACAGAAACCTGCCTGACACCGTCCCATTCCGGCCCGTGTCCGACGTTTCACACCATCTAAAGACCTGGCGCCCACCGGACGATGAATTGCATCCAGAATCTCACCTTCCGTAATCATCTCACAGCGGCAGATAATATTGCCGTATTCCGGTTTGACTTCAATCAATTTTGCCCGTTCCTCCTTGCTCAGCTCAGAAGGATTTAAAATGCCCCGGCGTGTTCCGATAAAATCCGGATTCTCAGAAAGTCCCATCATCTCAGACACAATGTCCGCCACCATCACACCAATGGCCGGCGCACTGGTAAGTCCCGGAGACTCGATACCAGCCACATCAACAAAACCTTTGGCATCCTTTACTTCGCCGATGATAAACTCATGATGGTCTTCATGGGCACGAAGTCCGGCAAAGGAAGTGATCACCTGTCGCATCGGAAGATTTGCCACAGCTTCTCCCGCTTTGCTGGTGACGAAATCCAATCCCTCTCTTGTTGTTGCCGTAGCCTCTTTATCTTCAATATCAATAGCCGTTGGTCCGACGAGCAGATTGCCGTGAACCGTCGGTGTTACGAGTACACCCTTGCCAAACTGATCCGGCAATGGGAAAATCGTGTGGGACACATGATTTCCGGCCGTCTTATCTAAAAGACAATAGTCTCCCCGCCGCGGGGTAATGTGAATCTTTTCTTCACTGACCATGTTATGGAGCTGATCCGCATAAACACCGGCCGCATTGACAACAACCTTTGTCTCAAGGACACCCTGATTTGTGGTCAGTGCATAGCCGCCATCGATTTTCTCAATATTCTGAACCTCTGTATTTAATTTAAATTCAACGCCATTGACTGCTGCATTTTCTGCAAAAGCAATGGTCATACCGAATGGACATACGATGCCGCCTGTCGGCGCATAAAGGGCCGCTACCACCTGTTCCGTCAGATTCGGCTCCAGTTCATGAGCTTCCTTTGCATCGACAATGCGAAGGTCCCTGACACCATTTTTCTTTCCCCGTTCCAAAAGCTCTTCCAGCTTACAAACATCCTCTTCATGCACACAGACAACCATGGAGCCAATTCTCTTAAACGGGAAATCCAGTTCCCTGGCTACATCGTCCATCATCAGGTTTCCCTGAACATTCAGCTTTGCCATCAGCGAACCCGGTTCCGCATCATAGCCTGCATGAGCAATGGCACTGTTTGCCTTGGAAGTTCCGGCACAGACATCTTCTTCTTTCTCAACCAGACAGATATTTGCTTTATAACGTGACAGCTCTCTGGCTGCCGCACAACCGGCAACTCCGCCGCCGATAATGATAATATCGTACATCTTTTCTCCCTCCTGCATCCTTATTGATATGCTTTCTGAATCTCACGGACGATATCCGGATAATTACCAATGACCGAATCTACGCCTCGCTCAAACATTTCTTCAATTTCTTCTTTTTCATTGACCGTCCATGTATTAATTTCCAGGTTATGGGACTTAATCTCTGCCACCACTTCCGGCGTCATATTTTTATACATCGGATGATAACATTCCACACCGGTGGAAGCCACATAAGCTCCCGCATTGATCAGCCAGGATTCCTCCAGAAGGCCGCATTTTATCGTCGGGTCAATGGTTTTCATGCGAAGAATAGAAAAATGATTAAATGAAGAAATGATCATCTTATCTTTCAGACCATATTCCTGTATCATGTCATATACTTTCTTTTCGATGCCATCATACTCAAATACACCGGTTTTCAATTCGATGTTCGTAATAATGTCCTTATCCTTTACCAGCTCCAGATATTCCCGTAATGTCGGAATATGCTGAAAACCATATTCTTTAAAAGTATAGGAAGCGTCCAGCTTTGCCAGTTCTTCGTAAGTAAAATCCTTTACCCATCCGGTGCCGTCAGTTGTCCGGTCCACCCGCTCATCATGAATGATAACAACAACGCCATCCTTTGTCAGATGAACATCGTTTTCGATGCCATCGGCTCCGGCTTCAATCGCTTTTTCAAAAGCCAGCATCGTGTTTTCAGGGTATTTGCCGCTAAATCCTCTGTGCGCACAATTCTTCGTCATTGCTTTTCCCTCACTTTTTCAGATAAAAAATGCAAGGCGAAACAGATAGCCCCGTTGAACTACCCATTTCGCCTCTCTCACTCTCTAAAGCGTTACACTATATATCTTTATAATAGCACTTCTGCCCTTTAAATGCAATGGTCAAACGTATATTATTGCATTTTCCACAGAGTTCGGTTTGTGGTAGAAACTGCATCTGCGCCGGCAGATAAAGCACTCATAACATCTTTTTTATCTGTCAAAAGTCCGCCTGCGATCACAGGGACACTGACAAAATTCCGGATATCTTTCAAAATTTTCGGCATGATTCCCGGCATGATTTCCACGCAGTCGGGATGATACACCTCAATCTGACGCTTGGAATTTTCCAGTGCGATCGAATCGATAATAAAAAACCGCTGAATCGTCAAAAGCCCCAATTCCTTTGCCCGCTTCACCATCATCGGTTTGGTACTGATAATACCATCTGCCTGAGTTGCTTTTTTAATGAAATCCACAGAAATTTCTTTAGAGCTTAACCCTGTAATCAAATCCATATGGACAATCGCTGTCTTGCCGCCATCTTTTACCTTTTTAACAATCTCGCCAATATTACATACGTTGCCGAACAGGATAAAGATGACCTGGCACTCCGTCTTCAGACATTCAACCAGTCCCTGTTCATCCTTAATCGCCGCAATCACCGGCGAATCAATTAATATTTCTGCATCTAACATCTCTTTCATGCTATAAACCCCGATACTCTCCCTTCTCTTTTTCCAGCCATGTAAGTACCTCCGGGCAGATTTCATCCCATTGGCTCTCACTGTGAATATCTTTCATTTTTTCCAGCATCCCGCTGACCGGCTGAGCTTCAAAATTATGCTCCGCATCTTCAAGACGCTGATTGATCCGTTCGAAAACATCCGGTGAAAGAATCATGCGATTCGTCTCCTGAAGCATTTCTTCCTCTCTTCCGAGAATTTTCAACATCATCAGCCAGGCATCCCTGGAAGCCTCCGAAGCATTCCATTCATAAGCCTTTTTGAAACAGGCCAGAGCCGCCTCCCCATTCGCCAGACGCGCAAAGGCAATTCCCATATTATGGCAGACATTTCCCCGGAATTCGTTTGTCACCATGTCCTCCGAATCTTCCATCATGAGGTCCACCTTCTTATAAACAGCCAGTGCTTCCAGCGGCCGTCCATAACGCAGATAATTATCCGCTTCCACCTTACGGGTCTCAATCGGGTTCTGCATCTCAATTTCTTCGATGGTCTTCTGCAGCTGGCGTATCTCCTCTTTGGAATAATAATCCACCGACATAAGAATGAGCCGCACCAGCTCTTTTAATGTCCGCCGGTTTTTCTTTGCTTCCCTGAGACGCTTGACCAGAGCCCTTTCTCCCAGATTTTTCTCAATCCAGTAAAATAAATCATCACCGAAGGTTTCCGTACTGACCGTATATATATGGTGATAAATATAATGGCAGAGCTGCTCCAGACTGTAAACACGTATGCCGCTCAAACTGAAATAATAAGGCACCGTATTCTGCCGTCCATCCGTCAGAATCAGTCGTCCCGGCTCATGAACTTCTTTGTCATCAAATGTCTCATCATAAATATCAAATACCTGTTCCGCCACCTGATCGGATGCCGCATAAAATTCACCAAAACCTATATCTTTCAGTGAAACGCGGCAATGGGACGCATCATCAAAGCGAAGCTGGATATGAAAGTATCTTGTCTTGTCCGGACGTTTTTCATCCTCTCCAAAGCCCTCCAGCGGAATCTGAAATGAGCGTTCCCGTTTACTCAGATAATCCATCAGATGAATCGTCACATGATCCATACCATCCGGTATAAAGAAGGCTTCTGCCTGAACGTCATACCAGATCTGGCCCGCCTGGACAAGCTCCTGGTTGGTCATCTCCCGTTTTTTACTGCCCCGGATATAGATAGTTTTTGAAATCACATCTTCATTAAGTGCAATAAAACTGCCCTCTTCCAGCAATCCTGCTGTCATCAGACTATAATAACAGGCTCCCCGCGAAAAAATATTGGAGCCAATAAAGCCTTTCCGGTGATGACAGAGATTTTTCAATGAAATCTTTGCCCAATTGCCTTCAAAGCCTTCGCCGGTCAAATAAACGGTAGAAATAATTTTATTTGCCGTTACCTGCCGGACTACTTCTAAAAATCTGCGGTCCAGCTCAGGAGGCGCCATCTGCCCGATCTCGCTGCCATCAAAATATTCAGCCAGCGGGACGGTCGTCGCCATGACGGCCACCGGCATCCTTTTTTTGGATATGGCCAGATGATAATAGGTCATCCCCCGGCGGGAATAGTCAAATAATCCCACGTCATGCTGCCACAATTCCCGTTTCTGATTCAATGCATAATGCTCATAGGCAGAAACATGATTAATCACGGACAACCGGCTCTCATCAAAATTCATCTCCGTACTCAGGGCTTTTAGTGCCTCTACCGTATTTTTGCCAAGCTTCTCCACTGACACGGTCAATTGACCCACTGCCCAATGGGGGTAATACTTGGTCAGAAGCTCCAGGCTTTCCTGCATGAAAATCCGTACCAGCTCGGCACTGGAATAGATATCGCCGTCGACCGTAATGCTCTCCTTCGGTTCCAGCGCATCGACAAAATTCTCTACCAACACGCCCCGATGTTCATTGACCGCCTTCCAGGCCTCATAGCCGCATACCCAGGAACGGTCAGAATAGAGACGGCAAAGAACCGTAGGAATCCGGTCCATCATCTTTTCCCCGATATAGCAGATGGTATCCATATCCTGTGTTTTCTGGTTATAGCAGCTGATCTGGATATAATCATTACATAGGTCGTATCCTAAAATCAGTTCTTTTATTCGATTATCCATAAACACGTCCTCTTCTCTAAAGTAAGTCAAACACTTCGCCTGCTACAGCCTTTCTCCGGCTATACTCGCAGGCTGTCCGATAAAGTGCATCATAGTCGTTGAAATCTTTCTGAAGAATCATGCGGTTAATATAATCCATACCGCTGACAGGCGTCCGCTCTCCATCGGCTTCCTGCCGAATCTCCCGGGTCTCTGTCACAGTAATATCCTCTCCGTCATCATCCAGCGCCTGCCAGACGAGTTTTTCACCCGCAAATAACGGCCAGGATTTGACAAAAATGCCACCGTATACATTCTGCATATTCTCTTCTTTCCACTCACTGTTCTGTGCTTCCGACTCAATCCGGTAACGTACTTTGACTGTATGCTCTGGATTCGTTATATAGGTCGCAAACACTCTGTCTGCCAGTTCCTGTGGAATATCTGTCAGATTCATAAATGACTTAAACCATGGAAGCATGATTCCCCGGCTCATAAACCTGCGTACTTCACGGCAGAGCCAGCCGCTGTACTGATTCTCTCCATGAACATTTTCCGAAAGATATTTTAAAATAGACAGACTACAGATATCCCGTCCCCGGCCCATCTGATCCATCTCAATCTCCATATACTGGAAAAGATTCTCCTTTAATTCCGTATCCTTCACCAGACAACTGTAGGCATTGTAGGCAAGATAGGCACGGACAATTTTAATATTCGGCCGCATCCGGTAATAGGAGTCAAACACAGGGCCGCTTTCCTCTACCATATCCTCGGTAAATAATACCTGACAGAGCATTTTTTCTTCTAATTGATGGACTTCCACCTCAAAACCGACGGCCGCCTGCCAGATATCCATATAGTCCTTCGTTGTTCCAAGATAATAACGGTTCAGATATTCAAGAATGATTTCGTCATATTTACCCGCCTTAAATGTGTAGAAAGCCATCTCTAAAAGAAGCCCGTCTTCTTCGTAATTCCGCTTCCGAATCATCCGGGAAGTCAGCCGCATCAGCCGCTTATCCCGGATATTTTCATAACCATATTCGCTGATGGCCTCAAAGGCTTTTTCATAAAAACCGCGCTGGATATAATATTCAATGATACTTCCCCGCTCTTCACTGCCAAGCAGATGAATATCCAGCCGGATCAAATATTTTTCAAGAGTTTCCCCTTCATAATTCTCATAATAAATGTCGATCAGATTTTTTAATATATTTTTCCGATACTCATTGCCGATATAATGAATCTTTAACGTCCGCTTAAAGATTTCAATGGACGTATCGTCAATCATCTGATATTTCAGCGCCCGCTCACTCCGGTTCATAAGCACCTTGACATTTTCCGGACACAATTCATAACAGTCTTTGATAAATTCGGATTCATCCATCAATTTATCCATGGTATAGTCCACAGTGCGCATATAGCGGTTGCTATCCATATCCTCAAAGGCGATATTGTATTCATCCATGAAAATATCCACATAGGCTTTGCCATTCTCCACCGGATAAACAAATTCCCGGTCCACTTCCCGCATCGAAACCACCACGCTGACGATTCCCGGATGGGTACATTGAATCTGATATTTGAACATAACATCCGGCAGTTCTCTGGCCAGCTTACTGTTCATCTTATCCCGGGTAATATAAAACTTGTATAGCTCGGCAAGATTGGCATCAATGTGGCCCAGACTGAGCTGCTCATAGGTAAAGGCTTTCATGATATTTTCATAGGAATAATAAATCCGTTCCTGACTCTGACGATGCCGGATAATATAACGATATAAAAAGGCCTTCCGTTTCCAGTCCAGTTGATTATTATAATTGAAATAATAAAGTACCGCTGATGGAAGTTCCTTTACCGTTTCTTCATCCAGGGACTGCATATAAAATTCATACAGCCGCGCCAGTTTCACGGAATGAAGAATTCCTTTCAGATACCATACATTATATTTTTTATCAATCAAATGTCCTTTCATGAGCATACTGCATACGGCTGCCAGAAGTTCCTTATTCTCATGGCGTTCACATAACCACATCATGGCCCGAAGCACCAGTGGACGATACTTCCGCTCTCTTACGGCCAAATCCGCAAACTGGTACATCAGAGAAGAACTTAATGCCTCATGCCTTGTACCCCAATGAAGCAGCTGCGCTTCAAAAGCATCCAGCTCCCGCACCATCGACGGATCATCGTTAGCCAGACGCAGTGCCTCCTGATACATCAAAGGACTGTGGCATCCCCGTTCAAACTCTGCTTTAATCCGTTTGAAGGTATGAACGCCGCCGCCCATCAGCCGCTCATCCAGCTGAATCAACATCCATAAAAGCTCCCACCGGTCACACTGGCCTTCATAAAACTCCCACATTCTCTGAATAACGTAATGGGTATAATCCGGTTCTCTGCGGTAAAGAGACGTAATATACATATAGTAACAATATTCCAATAGACAGTTTCTGCGAAGCTCCCGGCCATTAATGTGGCTGACAATATCCTTTGCGCCCTCTTCCTCACCAATGGTCATCAAAAAATGAGCCTCCAAAAGGGCATAACGGACGGAATCACTGTTATTCCGACAGCAATCCACATCTTCCCTGCTCTCCCGGCTCCACGTATCCATATCAATTTTTCCGGCTTTCCAGTCCAGATACCGCCGTTCAATATTGTAAATGCTGCTGCGAATCGAAGCATGCGGTTCATCCTCCTCACGAAAAATCTCCTGATTGCAACACACCTTAATCTCTATGGACTGGGAAAAGGTCGAAAGTACAATACGGCCGTAATTGCGGCCACGTTTTAAAAATTCCGGATTGATAAAATATTCCAGTTCATAATAGCTCCCCAGAAAATCCTGGGTCGTCAGCCGCTTTTTGTAAACGCTTAAAAAGTCTCCCTCAGCATAAATAAAAATTTCCTGATAGCCCCATGTGTTCTTTTCCAGAACAAGCTTATCGCTGAAAGCTTCCGACAGATTATTCTGAATAATTTCCCGCTGAGTTATCGAAATCGTCACCTTCTGTTTTTTCTTTAATGTATAAAGAAATTCTTCCAGCGCCTGATTGACATTCCGGCTCTTCATCAGTTTTTCATAAATATGGGCATGAATTTTATTGATGAGAAAAACTCTCGGGAAATCCGCAGACTTGAACAGATTAACAGCTTCCTGCCAATGCTCGGAAGCCAGTCTTGAAAACTCTTCCAGGTTCCCAACCTCGCCAAAACTGGTCATGCAGTAAGGGGAACGCACAGATACCCGGTATGGCACTTGAATCTCTCCGCCATTACTGATAATACTGATGTGTCCCTCCGCCTTGTCTCCCGGCTCCATATTCTCTGCCATAAATGTAAAATGAATCCGATTATCCGTTCCAATAATATCTGTCTCCGCACAGCGCATCTGTTTATTGGAAGAAAAGACTTTGGCCCGCACATCGATACCATTCGTCGCATAAACCCGGAATTCTCCCGAAAAACTGCTGCCGGCTTCAACTTCCAGATAAATGGATTCTTCCGAAACATGGATATCCGGACAACCATATTCAAATATTCCTTTAGACAATAAATTTATCTTTTCTTTCAATGTTTCTCTCCTGTTTATCATTTGCATTTTTAAATGAAATGTACTAATATAGATTATACCACTACAATGAAGACTGGTGCAACAAAAAGTAATGAGGTGTAATATTATGACACAGAAATCCGAACATTTTCATGGCAGCGACCTTGAGAAAATCGAGGAAATTTACCATATTCCGAGGGAAGAAATTACCAGCTTTGCAGCCAATGTCAACCCGATCGGTATTTCCCCGAAGCTGCGCACGACCCTCGCTCAGCACATTGACGATATCACCGGCTATCCGGAGAGGGAGTATACCTCTCTGAGAAAATGCATAGCTTCCTATGTGGATACCGATTTTAAAAATATCATCGTCGGAAACGGCTCCACCGAGCTCATTTCCCTGTTTATTCAGATATTAAAGCCCCACAAAGCCCTTATTCTCGGACCAACATATTCCGAGTATGAGCGTGAGGTCACTCTGGCCGGCGGCACCTCCCGCTATTATCGGCTGGATGAGAGTCATGGTTTTTCCATCCATGTGGACGCACTTTCCAGACAATTAAATGAAACCATTGACCTGCTGATCATATGTAACCCGAACAATCCGACATCCACCGCCATTTCCCGTTCCGATATGCGTCAGATTCTGGATACCTGTAAAGAGAACGGAATTTATGTTCTTGTGGATGAGACTTATGTGGAATTTGCTGAGAACCTCCAGGACATTACAGCCATCCCTCTGGCCCAGTATTATAATAACATTATCGTTCTGCGGGGCATCTCCAAGTTTTTTGCCGCCCCTGGGCTCCGCCTCGGTTATGCCGTCTGCGGTAATCGGGACTTGATTAAAGAAGTCGTTGGACACCAGGATCCCTGGACGATCAATACACTGGCAGCCATCGCCGGTGAGATTATGTTCACCGATGAAGATTACATTGCCCGGACCCGCCAGCTCATCTCTTCTGAGAGAGAACGTATCTGTAAAACCCTGGATAATTTCAGCAGCGTTACCTATTATCCGCCAAAGGCCAACTTCATCCTCCTGAAAATTCTCAGAGACGATGTCACAGCCATGGATGTTTTTGAAGCAGCCATCCAGAAAAAACTTATGATTCGCGATTGCTCCGACTTTCCATTTCTGAATAATAAGTATTTCCGCTTCTGTATCATGATGCCGGATAAAAACGATGAGCTGCTGGCTGTTATTGAAAACTTACTTGGATAACTCTTATATGATAAAAGGGAATTGTCTATTTCCCGACAATTCCCTTTTTCTTTTTCAGGGCAAAATACCCCCGACCATTTTGAATTATGAAACTTCCGCCTTTGGCACCAACGCCAATACGGATCTGAAAATCGGTGGAATGTTGATACTCTGCTTATAAGTCATGACCACATGCCCCGCATCCAGCCGGTCTTTCATATCCAGCTGATCCGCCAGCAAATCCCCTTTCCTTCCATAAATAGAACGAACCGATAAATCAAACTGTATGTAATCGTTGCTGTTATGCACTTTAAATCGCTGGCGCTCATAATCCACAACAACGCCAATCGTCCGAAGATTCACTGTAATTTCCAGATACAGATTCTTTAAGAGGGAATAGCTGCTTTCCTTCAGCCACCGCACATCACCTCTGAAAATTTTCCGGCACTCCTGAGCCGTTATCGGTGCATAATCTTTATAAATCATACCAGATCTGCGGCTCTTTCTCTCAACCATCAGATGCTCCGTATCAAAATCTACCATGACGATGCTATATACATCCTTATCCGGGGAACCCATATCCAGACCATCCTCCAGATAATTAATATCATCGTTAAAATATATTTTCCGGATTTTGCTGATCTTGCTCAGACGGTTTTCCGGTGCATTTTTAATAGATTCCATCATTCGTTCATAGTCTTTCAAATCAAGAACATTATTGTTCTCGTAATATACTTCTCTGTCCATCAGTTATTATATTCACCCTTTCCAAAAAGTGTTTCCCCATTAACCTTCTCTACTCTTATTATTATATTCGAAAGTTGTGAAAAAATGATGTATAAATACTGAAGAATTTATAAAAAGAATATAAAGGGCAAAGCTTTCACACAATAGCTTTGCCCTTTTTCTCTTTCGTGTATTCATCTTTTTATTTCTCCAACAACTTCTTTTCCAGTTCTGCAATCCGCTGTTCAAAACTTTCATTCTGCCGTTTCGCCAATGTAAGTTCCTTTTCTTGCTGTTTTAACGCCCTATCCTTCTCCTGAATAGCCTGCTCCTTCCTTTGTATCTCTTCCTGCATCTCATCAATCATCAATTTTACTG
>CABRLU010000036.1 GCA_902471845.1 uncultured Lachnospiraceae bacterium
AGATGCATCTGCAAAAGAAGGCGGCAACGTCGCCATTATTTCTGTTGGATGGGACCCGGGCATGTTCTCATTAAATCGTATGTATGCCAACGCTATTTTGCCAGAAGGCAGGGACTATACTTTCTGGGGACGGGGCGTCAGCCAGGGACATTCCGATGCCATCCGCCGGATTGCGGGGGTTAAGGATGCGAAGCAATATACGATTCCTGTAGAAAGTGCTTTGGAGGCTGTGCGTGCAGGCGAGAATCCGGAGTTGACAACGCGTCAGAAGCATACGCGGGAATGCTTTGTTGTATTAGAGGAAGGCGCCGATGCCGCAAAGGTTGAGGCAGAGATTAAAAATATGCCGAACTATTTTGCAGATTATGATACGACCGTTCATTTTATCAGTGAAGAAGAGCTGAAGAGAGACCACAGCCGTATTCCTCACGGCGGTTTTGTGCTGCGGAGCGGTGTGACCGGATGGGAGAAAGAAAACAGCCATCTGATCGAATACAGCTTAAAACTGGATTCCAATCCGGAATTTACAGCCAGTGTCATTGTGGCTTACGCCCGGGCGGCTTACCGTCTGGCTTCGGAAGGACAGACCGGCTGCAAGACCGTATTTGATATTGCACCGGCTTATTTAAGCGCAAAGAGCGGTGAAGAACTTCGGGCTTCCATGCTGTAAATAGAAAATTGTACGAAAATTAATCCATGATAATGGTTGACACTGCTCTGCTAAAGTGCTATAGTGACAAACGAACAGAAAGTTAAATTCTATGAGCAGAACAAAGTTGCTTGATATTCCTGCATTTCAGAGAACCGGCGGTTGGTGTGAGCCGGTATGCACATTAAGAAACTATCCTCTGTGAGAAGTGCACTGAAATTTCTTTTTAGAAAAATTAAGTGTCACCGGGTTTCTACCGTTATATGGAAGCTTATTAAAAATATGCGGAGATATCTGCATATGGAGATGAGGCAGAGTGGCTGTGCTATGCAGCAAATAAAGTGGTAACGCGGAAGTTTTAAGGCTTTCGTCTTTGTGGACAGGGATGTCCATGGAGACGGAGGCCTTTTTTGTTCCCCTTTGTAGAACGTTTTCTTTCTGGGACAGAAAATCAAGAGACTTGGAGTAAGAGAGGAAGAGGAAAATGAACAGTTTGACAATTATCTTAATCAGCATCGTTGCATTGAGTGCCGGGTATTTATTTTACGGCCGTTGGCTCGCAAAACGATGGGGCATTGACGAGAAGGCCAAAACGCCGGCCGTCGAATATGAAGACGGCGAAGATTTTGTCCCGTCATCGAAATTCACCGTATTCTCCCATCAGTTTTCATCGATTGCCGGGGCCGGACCGGTCACGGGACCGATTCTGGCATCCGTATTCGGATGGGTGCCGGTATTGCTCTGGCTGATCATCGGCGGTCTGTTTTTCGGCGCCGTACAGGACTTTGGCGCTTTATACGCATCCGTGAAAAATGAAGGCAAATCCATGGGAATGATTATCGAAAAGTATATCGGTAAAGGCGGCAGAAAATTATTTATGCTGTTCTGCTGGTTATTCACCCTTCTTGTTATCGCAGCTTTCACAGATATGGTTGCGGGAACATTTGTCGGCACCGGGCTGGAGGATGCGTCGGTGGCCTATGCCAATTCGGCGGCTGCATCGATTTCCATGCTGTTTATCGTGGTAGCGATTATCTTTGGTCTGATTCAGAAAAAGGTTGGAAAGATGAATGAGGTTGTCAAAGCCCTCGTAGCCATTGCACTTCTGGTCGCCATGTTTGCTGTGGGTATGAAATTTCCAATCTATGCTTCAAAAAATGCGTGGATTTATATTATTATGGCCTATCTGTTCCTGGCATCTGTTATGCCGATGTGGCTTTTGATGCAGCCGAGAGATTATATGACGACTTTTATGCTTCTTGGAATGATCGTGGGCGCAGTGGTCGGCGTACTGTTTGCCCATCCGGATATGGAACTGAATGCTTTCAATGGATTTAATGTGGGCGGAAGCGGCATGTTCCCGACATTGTTTGTTACGATTGCCTGCGGAGCAGTTTCCGGTTTCCACAGCCTTGTTTCTTCCGGAACATCATCCAAAACAATAAGCAATGAAAAACATATGACGATGGTCGGCTATGGAGCCATGGTAGTCGAAACCCTGTTGGGTATTGTTGCCCTGATCGTTGTCGGGGCCGTGGCTGTGAATGGTACAAAACCGGATGGTACGCCATTTGCCATCTTTTCCGCAGGAGTTGCCGGTTTCCTTGAAAAAATGGGTGTTCCGGTACAGTTGGCAACTGTGTTTATGACCATGTGTGTATCGGCGCTGGCATTGACATCTCTGGATTCCGTTGCGAGAATCGGACGTATGTCCTTCCAGGAATTATTCCTTGGAGATACGACGGATCCGGCAAAGATGACACCGGTTCAGAAAGTATTGACAAATAAATATTTTGCCACGGTTATAACGTTGTTTTTTGGATATTTACTGACCCTTGGTGGATATAATAATGTATGGCCGTTGTTTGGTTCGGCCAATCAGCTGCTGGCGGCCCTGGTACTTATCGCACTTGCCGTATTCCTGAAAACGACAGGAAGAACCGGTTGGACATTGTATGTACCGATGTTTATGATGCTTGCTGTAACATTTACCGCTCTGGTTCAGAAAACCATCGTACTTGTATCCAACGTAGTTAATGGAAAAGCAACCTTCCTTGTGGATGGATTACAGTTGATTGTTGCTGTTTTGTTAATGGTTCTTGGCGTTATGGTTGCCTTCAGCTGTCTGAAAAAATTATTCGGCAAAGAAGACGCAAAAAACAAGATGCCGGGAGGAGATGCAAAGCATGTGTACGGCGGCAACGTATAAAACAAAGGATCATTATTTTGGAAGAAATCTGGATTTAGAATATTCTTATCATGAGACGGTTACGGTCACACCGAGAAACTATCCCTTTCATTTTCGAAAGGTCAACGACTTGATGCAGCATTATGCTATGATCGGCATGGCCTACGTGGTTGAAGATTATCCTCTGTATTATGATGCAACCAATGAAAAGGGATTGAGCATGGCCGGATTATATTTTCCGGGAAATGCGGACTATAAGCCGGAAACCCGGGGAATGGATAATGTGGCCACCTTCGAATTGATTCCCTGGATTTTGGGACAATGCGGGAATATGGCTGAAGTGCGAGCTTTACTGGAACATATAAATATCTGGAATGAAAATTTCAGTGCGAAACTTCCGGCATCGCCGCTCCATTGGATGATTTCGGACAGAGAGGAAAGTATCGTTGTGGAGGCTGTCAGCGACGGGCTTAAAATCTATGATAATCCGGTGGGAATTTTGACAAATAATCCACCCTTCGATCTTCAGATGTTTCATCTGAGTAATTATATGAATGTATCGGCTAGTGAGGCAGAAAACCGATTTTCAAAGAAAATTGACTTGAAGGCTTGCAGCAAGGGGATGGGCGGTCTGGGGCTGCCAGGAGATTTATCCTCAGCTTCCCGATTTGTCAAAGCCGCGTTTACCCGGCTGAATTCGGTTTCCGGTGATTCGGAGTCGGAGAGCATCAGCCAGTTTTTCCATATTCTCGGCTCGGTAGAGCAGCAGCGGGGCTGCGTGCGGCTGGAAAATCATTTGTATGAGATGACGGTGTATTCTTCCTGTTGTAACACGGACAAGGGGATTTATTATTATACAACTTATGAAAACAGCCAGATCAGCGGCGTAGATATGCATAAAGAAAATCTGGATGGCAGACAATTGATCTGCTATCCATTAATTCAGAATCAGCAGATTCATATGCAGAACTAAAAAAGGCAGACCATTGGTCCATAGGAATGGGCCGATGGTCTGTCTTTTTATTTTTTACTGTTTTCCATCCCAACAATAAGTGCAGATTTTTTCGCGGTCAATGCCGATGGCTTCGAGGAGACCGTCGAGGGACTGATATCCAAGAGAATCAAAGCCCATTTTTTCGCAGATAGAGCGAAGCAGGCATTTGCCTCTTTCAGTTGACGAATTGGCATATTCGTCCAGATGCTTCTGACCCTCATCGCCTTCCAATTCCTGAATCGTACGCCGTGCGATTAAATCCATATCGGAGCCGTTACTGGAGAAGTTCAGATATTTACAGCTGTACATGATCGGCGGACAGGCAGAACGGATATGTACTTCCTTGGCGTGGGAATCATAAAGGAATTCAACGGTTTCCCGTAACTGGGTGCCCCGGACAATAGAGTCGTCGACAAAGAGCAGCTTTTTATCTTCAATCAATTCCTGAACCGGAATCTGCTTCATTTTAGCAACCTGATTACGAATATCCTGATTGGCCGGCATGAAAGAACGCGGCCAGGTTGGCGTATATTTTACAAATGGGCGTGCAAAGGTTTTTCCACTCTGCTTGGAGTAGCCAATGGCATGAGGTATACCGGAGTCGGGAACGCCGGCCACGTAATCCACATCCGGAAGGGTTCCGGCATTCATTTCATCACGGGCCATGATCTCGCCGTTGCGGTAACGCATGACTTCAACATTGACGCCTTCATAGTTGGAATTCGGATATCCGTAGTAGCTCCAGAGAAAGGCACAGATTTTCATATCTTTTCCGGCCGGTGCCAGAGTTTCATAGTGATCGGAATCCATAAATATGATTTCCTGAGGCCCAAGTTCATAGACACTTTCATATCCAAGCTTTGTATAAGCGAAGGACTCAAAAGAAACGCAGTGTCCGTTGTCACTCTTTCCGATCAGAACCGGCAGACGTCCCAGTTTATCTCTGGCAGCGATAATACCGTCTTTTGTCAGAATCAGAATCGTTGCGGAACCGTCAATCAGGTTCTGGGCATGGCGAATGCCGGAGACCAGATCTTCTTTCTGGTTGATAAGCGCTGCGATTAATTCGGTGGAATTGACTTTTCCTGAGCTCATGGCCATAAACTGGTGGCCGTGGTCGGAGAAATATTGCTTGATAAGCTCATCCGCATTATTGATGATACCGACCATTGTGATCGCGTACAATCCCAGATGGGAACGCACTAAAAGCGGCTGAGGGTCGGAATCGCTGATACAGCCGATACCGGAACAGCCGTGAAAGTCATACAGATCTTTTTCAAATTTTGTCCGAAAAGGGGTATTTTCGATGTTGTGAATCTGGCGCTGAAAACCCTGTTCCGTATCATAAATGATCATACCGCCTCGCCGGGTCCCCAGATGTGAATGATAATCAACTCCAAAAAAAACGTCAAGCACACAGTCCTGCTTTGAAGTGACGCCAAAAAAACCGCCCATGTTTTGTTCCTCCTTTAAAATTTAAGTCGTATTTTATTGTATATGAAAATCCTGTTTTATACAATGGGGTGACTTTTATTTTTTTTTGTGCTATAATACTTTGATAATGCCGTTTTATGCTTAGAGAAGGATGAAAGGCGGAAAAAACAGAAAATGTGAGGTGTTTATATGCTCAATAAAGATAAAATTCAAATTATGAGCCGCTGTGCCATGTACGAAAAGGGGCAGGGCAAAGAAGATCTGGCGATCAATCGGTACTTCCAGGGAGATTATGTCCGGTTGAATACATTAAAAACACTAATTGGAGTGACCATAGGGTTTGTGATGTGTCTGGGACTTTACCTGGTACTGAGAGCGGAATATTACATGGAAAATATTGTCGGAATGGACTTTCTGGCCTTTGGAAAGAGCATATTGAAATATTATGTCATTGTTCTGATCATATTTGCTGTGATCAGTATTCTGTTTTACGGATGGAAATATGCGGATACCCAGAAGCGGGTGCGATGGTATTATAAAGACCTGAAGAGTCTGGATGAAATCAATGATGGAAGTGACAAAAAGAATTCGACGGAGGACAATAAATAATGACAAATTTGTTAGTATTAAAAGAAAAAGTAGTAGGTTTTTATAAGAATTTCGAATACCCGATTCAAATCGTTGGGAAATTTATTCTGGCTATGCTGGCCTTCAATTACATTAATAATGATCTGGGATATTTTGAGGCATTGACAGGAATGGTTCCGATGCTGTTTTTATCTGTCATTTGCGCGGTCGTTCCGGTGGCCATCTTTGTGCTGATTTTTGCATTGGTCGTATTGCTTCATTTATTTAAACTGTCGATGGTGCTGTCGGCTGTTGCTCTTGTTGTATTTTTACTTTTCTATTTTATCTATTTAAAATTTGCTCCGGATCAGGGCATTCTGATCATTCTTTATCCGGTGCTGGCCCAGTTTAATCTGCATTATATGATTCCGCTGGTTGGCGCGATGGCTTTTAATCCCTTTGCGGCGCTGCCGATTGCTTTCGGTGTCATATTTATGAAGGTTATCGGTTATCTGCAGGAAGCGGCCAGTCTGGGAGATCCGGGAACGGATGTTAAAGAGATTATGACAAGCTATCAGTATATTTTTGATAAACTGTTCGCAGACAAAGAGATGGTTGCATATATTGTTGTGTTCACTTTAGTCATTCTCATTGTTTACGGAATTTCACGTTTGGCTGTTGATTATTCCTGGTACATTGCCATTGGCGTGGGTACTCTGGTCAATGTGATCGGTCTGGCGATACAGGCTTCTGGTATCGAAGGTATGAGTGTCGTTATGGTGGTCATCGGTTCGGTCATCGGCGGGCTTCTGGCGGCAGTTATCCAGTTTATGGGATGTACACTGGACTATGCCCGGAAGGAATCTCTTCAGTTTGAAGACGATGATTATTACTACTATGTAAAAGCGGTTCCGAAGATTCAGATCACACAGGCAGAACGGACCGTAAAAACCTATGGAAAGAAACCAAAGAAAGCGAAAAAATCTAAAAAAGGTTCCAGAGATGCGGAAGAAATGACTGTCGTGGAAGAAGTTTCAAGAAAAGCGAAAAAACAGGAAACACAGGTCTATGAGGATTTGGAACCGGCAAAAACTGTACCGGAGCAGAAACCGGTCAGTGATTTTGATGAATTGTCTTTTGATGGATTTGATTTTGATGAATTAGATCAGAAATAAGAGATACCCGTCAGGGACAGATTGCTACTGTAAAGGAGGTGCAGCATGGGAGCGATTGCGGATTGGGTCAGCCGTATGGTGTCATTTATACCTGCGATACGATTGAATAATGTACTGGAAATACTCATTATCAGTGTATTGATCTACTATATTTTAATCTGGATTCGGGATACACGGGCCTGGACTCTGCTGAAGGGAATTTTAGTTATTTGTGCTTTTATGCTGTTTGCCTATGTATTTCAGATGGATACGATTCTGTGGCTGTTCCAGAATTTGATCAGTGTGGCGATTATTTCTATTTTTGTCCTGTTTCAGCCAGAACTTCGAAGGGCTTTGGAGCAGCTTGGACGAAAAAATATTCTGTCCTCCTTTTTTAATCTGGGCGGCAGTGCGGCTACTGATGAGCAGACTGTAAAAACCGTTGAAAAGACAAAATCTGAAATTATAAAGGCCTGTGTGGAGATGTCCAAGGTACGCACGGGGGCTTTGATCGTCATTGAGCAGGAGGTTCAGCTCAGTGAATATGAGCGTACAGGAATTTTTCTGGATTCTCTGGTGAGCAGTCAGCTTTTGATCAATATATTTGAACACAATACGCCGCTGCATGACGGTGCAGTGTTTATACGGAATAACCGTATTGTGGCTGCAACCTGTTATCTTCCTTTGTCAGATAATATGCTTCTCAGCAAGGAACTGGGAACCCGGCATCGGGCCGGAGTGGGTATCAGTGAGGTGTCGGACAGCATTACGCTGATCGTATCGGAAGAGACAGGAATGATTTCCGTTGCGCATGATGGCATGCTTTTCAGAGGTTTAAGTCAGGAGGAGCTTCGTGAACAGCTCAGTACGCTGATGAAGAATCAGGATGCACCGAAACGCAGCCGATGGAGGAGAATCATTAAAAATGAAAAAAAAGCTAACGAATAATTTAGGCATGAAAATAATATCCTTATTGTTGGCGATTGTCTTCTGGCTTGTTGTCGTGACGATGGAGGACCCGGAGCAGACAAAACCTCTGGAGCTTCCCGTAACAAAGATTAACGAAGAATTAATTCGTGAAAATGATAAAACCTACGAGGTCATTGAGGGCAATACGGTGACGATCACTGTCCGTGCCCGTCAGTCGATTTTAAAAGACCTGACAGCGAAGGATTTTGAAGCTGTGGCAGATTTTGCCAATCTTTCTTTTACCGGCGCCGTGCCAATAGAGATTACGGTGCTGCGTAATGCCAATCAGGTGACGATTGAACGGGGAGCCAATACGATGATGCGGGTCAGCATCGAAGATTTGGCGACGGTGGATAAGATGGTATCGACCAAAGCCGAAGGAACGGTCATTACCGGCAAGGCCCTGGGAAACATCACCGTGGAACCGAATATGATTCGTATCGAAGGCGCAAAGACGACGATCGACCGGATTTCCAGTGTTTATGCGGTGGTCAATGTGTCCGGAATTTCGGATGACTGCTCTTTTGTGGTGGAACCGGTGCTTTATGATTCCAATGGCAATAAGATTGACAGTACGGATATTACTTTCAGTGAAGATAGTTTAAAAGTTAATGTAAGTCTGCTGGATACGAAAACTGTACCGGTAAGGTGGAATATTGATGTCAGTCCGGCCGAGGGCTATGGTATCGAATCCTCGGACTATACCCCATCAGAGGTGGAGATTGCCGGAAGTCCGGAGGTACTGGAAGCCATTGATGAAATCGTACTGGATGATTATATGGCGGAAGATATTTCAGAAAATCAGGAAGCAGAAGTGGATTTGGAATCCATTGTCAAAGCGATGGGCGCGGCACTGGCCCGTCCGGACACGGATAAAACGGCGAAGCTGGCGGTGAAAGTGGAACGCTATAACCGGGTCGGCGGAACTGTCCCATTTGATTCTGTTGAGTTGACGGGAAAAGATGAGAACTATATTTATTCAATCATCGGCGACACATCTATTTCTTATACACTTTATGGATTGGCTGCGAACATAGAGACTGCAGACCGTTCAAAAATTAAATTCAGTCTGGATGTCACAGGACTGGAGCCGGGAACCCATACGGTCAACCTTCAGATGACGACAAGTCAAAAGGTATCGCTGGCAGCGGAGGTTCCGGTAAAAATAAAAATAGATTCTAAGTAAAAAATAGTTGCCATGACGCTTAAAAAGTGGTAACATTTTAGATGTTCGGAATTTTGACGAAAGACTGGGTATAAATTGCAGGGAGAGATTGTATATGGTAAGCGATAAAATTAAAATCACAAATCCTTCAGGGCTACACCTACGACCAGCCGGAATTTTCTGCAAAGAAGCGATGAGATTTAGATCACAGATCACATTTGGAGCTAAGGGAAGCACAGCTAATGCAAAAAGCGTATTGAGCGTCCTGGGGGCTTGTGTCAAATGTGGAGATATCATCGAGCTATGTTGCGACGGCGAGGACGAGGAATTGGCTTTGGAAGCTATGCGAGGAGTCATCGAAACCGGCCTGGGCGAGTAGTTTGATCATGGATATATCTAAGTGCGTTTAAAGAGTATTGCTTCTGCGATACTCTTTATTATTTTTATTTAGGAGGAAGAAAGAATGTTAAATTATCAGAAATATAAACGTGTACCTGTATTGGATTATAAAGAACGGCAGTGGCCGAATAAAGAGATTCAGAAAGCGCCAATCTGGTGCAGCGTCGACCTCAGAGATGGTAACCAGGCGCTGATCGAGCCGATGGTGGTTGAAGAAAAACTGGAATTCTTTAACCTGCTTGTAAAGTTGGGATTCAAGGAAATTGAGATTGGTTTTCCTTCCGCATCCCAGTTGGAATATGATTTCCTTCGGACACTGGTAGACCGTAAGATGATTCCGGATGATGTACGTGTGCAGATTCTGTGTCAGTGCCGTCAGCATCTGATCGATAAATCCTTTGAAGCCATCAAGGGTATCAAGAATGTTGTCTTCCATATTTATAACTCCACATCCACACTTCAGAGAGATGTGGTATTCCATATGAACCGGGAAGAGATTAAGCAGATTGCCATCGAGGGAACCAAGATGGTCAAGGAAGGCGCCAAGAATTTTGACGGTAATCTCTGGCTGGAATATTCTCCGGAAAGTTTTACAGGAACAGAGATGGATTTTGCACTGGAAGTGTGCGAGGCGGTCAAAGAAGTATGGCAGCCGACGGTGGAACGTCCGATCATCTTTAATCTTCCTGCCACAGTCGAGATGAATACGCCGAACGTTTACGCCGACCAGATTGAATGGATGAGCACCCACTTTACGGAACGTGAAAAGATTATTCTGAGTATCCATCCGCATAATGACCGGGGCTGCGGTGTTGCGGCGACAGAACTGGCTTTACTTGCCGGAGCTGACCGGGTGGAAGGTACATTATTTGGCAACGGAGAACGTACCGGAAATGTGGATATTTTAAATGTTGCCTATAACATGTTCTCCCAGGGCATTAACCCGGAACTGAACATTGAAAATGTGAATGAGATTATCGAAGTGACAGAACGCTGCACAAAGATGGGAGTTCCGCCGAGACATCCATATGCGGGCAAACTGGTATTTACGGCCTTCTCCGGTTCTCATCAGGATGCCATCAGCAAAGGTATGCAGGCGCTCCATGAACGGAATTCTACGATTTGGGAAGTTCCTTATCTGCCGATCGACCCGTCGGATGTGGGCCGTGAATATGAGCCGCTGGTACGTATCAACAGCCAGTCCGGCAAGGGCGGCGTAGCCTTTGTTCTGGAACAGTACTATGGCTTCAAGCTTCCAAAAGAGATGCACAAAGAACTGGCCGACAAGATTCAGGCCATGTCCGAGGCACAGGGCGAGGTATCACCGGAACAGATCATGGATACCTTCCGGAATATGTACATTAATGCGAAAGAGCCGCTTCACTTCCGCAAAGCGAGAATTGAAGATATCAGTGATGACCAGGGCGAATACGATACAAAAGTTCTTCTTACCTATACAGACCACGGCGAAGAAAAGGTTATCGAAGGCTTCGGTAATGGCCCAATCGACGCGGTAAAACATGGTCTCTGCCAGCAGTCCGGTTTCCGTACAAAGCTGACCATGTATCACGAACATGCGTTGACCCTCGGTTCCGATTCTCAGGCGGCCAGCTACATAGAGCTTGTTAATTCGGATACGGGAGCTTCTGCTTATGGCGTTGGTATCAGTTCCAACATTAACCGTTCTTCCTTCCGCGCCATCTTTAGTGCACTGAACCGGTTGTTCTATCCGGAAACTCAGGATATGTAATATGGACAATATTATGATTGAAACGTCTCGTTTAATCCTCCGGGAATTTGTCCCGGAGGATTTGGCGGGACTTTACTATTTATATGAAGAAAGTGATACCCGATTCCTGGAACCCTTATCAGAAAATCGGGAAGAAGAGCTGGAAAAACTAAAAAGTTATATTCATTATATCTATGGATTTTATGGCTTTGGACTCTGGGCGGTCTGCCTGAAGGAAAATGGTCGTCTCATCGGACGCTGCGGTTTGCAGGTGGAATTTATCGGAGACCAGGGCGAATATGAGTTGGGATACATGATTTCCGGAAAATATCAGCGGATGGGCTACGCAAAAGAAGCAGTCAAAGGGATTCTTGAATATGCGGCGGAAGAATTGGAAGCACCGAGAGTCATTCTGCGCATTCATACTGAAAATCAGCCTTCCCGGCATTTTGCAGAACAGATGGGATTCCATTTATCGACACAAAGATTGGAAAAAGAGCCGGATGTCCGTCTATATGTTTACGACTTATGAATAAAAAGTTAATAAAATATTACAAAAACACTTCAAATTTTGTGCGAAGTATGTTAGAATATAGAAGATATTTTATAATTAAGATTTTGAAAGGGACATGTTATGAATAAGAAGCTTATCCTTTTTATGACTTCACTGTCATTGGCAGTAGCGCCGATGGGCGTTTTCGCCAGTGAATATAATGGGCCGACAGCCTCCATCGAAGCTGTGGAGGAACGGGCAAATCTCCAGGCGGCTACCGGCGAGTACCGGTCCTGGAAACAGTATGACAGCCGCTGGTCCGGTCAGCGTTTGGGTTCCAGTTCAGATACGATGGCTGGTTCCGGATGTCTTGTAACAGCGATTGCCACATTGATGGTGCATTCCGGCTGTGCTGACGAAAATGGCGTGGATCCGGGGAAATTATGTACATATTTAAGTAACAATGGAGGCTTTACATCCAATGGTGAGCTCTATTGGGGCAAAGTGGACGGCGCCGTCGAAGGCTTTTCACTGGCCAGCTGGAAAGTAGCGCTTTCGGGAAGCCGTTACGATAAGGTGGCCCAGATAAAGAGTTATCTTGACAGAGGATATTATATTGTTGTTTCTGTAGGATACGGTGAACATTGGGTTGCTGTTGATTCGATAGACGGAAACGGAAATGTGAATATTTTTGATCCGGCCTATTCTTATACGAAATTATTCGGGAACTACTCCGATGCGGGTATTAACCGTATTGCACTGTTTTCCGGAAATGGCGGAGGCAATGGCAGTATCGACGTTCCGTCCAATAATCCAACGATGGAAACCTATAATGCCACAGGTAAGGTAAACGTAGGCGCATCCTATCTGAATGTACGTGAAGGTGTCGGAACCGATAAAGGATATCTCACAGACAGTGTCGGAAACCGGATTACCCTGCAGAATAATGAAACCGTGACGATTACCGGTAAAGGAAATGACAGCTCAGGAAATCTCTGGTATCGAGTAGCGATCAACGGTCTGACCGGTTATGTCTTTGGCGCTTATATTGATATTACAGGTAATAATAATAATACCAGCACACCGTCGGAAGAAAAACCGGCCAAGGTTAATGCCAGCTATGTCAATGTCCGCAGTGGCGCCGGTACAAACTATTCCGTAGTTGCAGTGGCTTCTCAGAATGAAGAGATTACCGTACTGGGTGAAGAGACCGATGGCTCCGGAGCAAAATGGTACAAGATTAAATATAATGGAACAACAGGCTATATGCATTCCGATTATGTGACTCTGGATCAGTCGAATAACAATAACAATACGACAAATTATCCGGAAAAAGCGGCCAAGGTCAACGCAAGTTCTGTCAATGTCCGCAGCGGCGCCGGTACAAATAACGGCGTTGTCGCAACGCTGGCTCTGAATACTTCATTGACCGTTGTTGGTGAAGAAAAGGATGGCAACGGAACAACCTGGTATAAGGTTAAGTATGACGGCGGCGAAGGTTACATGCATTCTGATTATGTAACCATCAGTGACGATAATAACAATAATAATAACAATAACGGCGGTACGACCACAGAGCCTCGGACAGGTACGGTAAATGGTGATTATGTCAATGTCCGTACAGGCGCCGGCACAGACAACAGCCGGGTAACCAGTCTGAGCAATGGCACAGCCGTAACCATTGTCGGCGAAGAGAAGGACGGCAGCGGAGCAACCTGGTATAAGATTAATTATGCGGGCGGTTCGGGCTATATGCATTCCGATTATATTACGGTGAACGGCGGCAATAGTAACAATAACAACAATAATAATAACAACAGCGGTTACGAAAAGAAATCCGGAACCGTCAATGCAAGTTCCGTCAATGTCCGCAGCGGCGCCGGAACAGGCAACAGCATCGTCGGCAACCTTTCTTCCGGTACGGCTATTACCATCGTCGGTGAAGAAAAAGACGGTAGTGGAGCAACCTGGTACAAGATTGAATATGACGGCGGCTCAGGCTACATGCATTCCGATTATATTACCGTTGGGGATAACACCAATAACGGCGGCAATAATAATAACAACAATGGCGGCGGCAACTATCCGATGGAAGGCATCGAGGGCAAAGAAGGCGTGGTTAACGCAGCGCTCGTCAATGTCCGCGTAGGCGCCGGCTCGGATCAGGAAGTTATGAATACACTGAAATCCGGTGTATCCGTTCTCATCGAAGGTGCTGAACGGGATGCCAGCGGTGTCATCTGGTATAAGGTGGCTTTCGCCGGAACAAGCGGTTATATAATGGCAGAATTCATTTCAATTCAGTAGTGTAAATACAAAAAGACGTTCCCATTCGTGGGAGCGTCTTTTTTGGGGAAAAAGATGAATTATTTGCTGTTTATAATTAAAAGTGATATGATATAATCAGAAAAAACAATGTAAAGGAGTAGGACTATGGAAATAAAAAAATTGCGATTATATGTATCGGATATTGCTGTAGATGTGTTTTATGACAGGGCTATGAATTTTGAACATAATCAGCAAGCTGTTGTTATATTATCGGGATTTCCGGATTTTATTGGGGTATCGGCTATGACAAACTATCAGGTTTCTATAGGCAATATTGTTTTTCAACCGCATATGCGGGGGACATTTGATTCAGATGGAAGTTTTTCACCGGCTGGTGTGAAGGAATCGCTTAAAGCACTGAATAAATTAATCACAGAGTCATCTGGAAGCAATGTTCCAAATGGAGAAACGGAAGACTTTCCATGGAAAATAGATTCGGTCATATTAATAGGACATAGTTTTGGAGGGCTATTAGTTTTACGATATTTTACTGAGATATTAAATGTTAAATCTATTATATTTACAAGTCCGGCTTTACATTATGGTACGCAATATGGATGTAAGGAAATAGGTCCGGAGCATTACAAGGAAGTTGGAGAGAAATATCCATTTACATATAGGCTTTCACCTGTGTCTGACTGGGAAGAGATATTGAAAGGAACAGAAAAAATACCGGAATATCCTTTGGGCAGTGTGGGAAAGGTTGTTGTAATTTATGGAGAAAAAGATAAGTATTTTGATATAGAACTTGTCAAAAGAACGGCGATTGACTTAATAAAAACTTACATTGAGGCTGACGACTACCTTTTTTTTGTAGCAGAAAAAGCTGGTCATCCAGTGGCCGAATTGCTTAGCAACAATGAGATAACGAGATTACTAGAAGAAGTTTGTAGGAAGTAAAGCTGTATGGGGACTATTAAAATTATAAAAAATCCAACTCAAGATGTATATATCAGTTTAAAACGTTTGACAAACGGAACTTGCTTTTATCCAGGCTGTGATGAGCAGGCCGAAACAGTTGTTTCGATTTTAAGGCACAAGTGGGATAAACCATGTTTTGAAAATAGCATTATACTTTGTAATAACCATGCGCTTCTTAGTCAGCAAGGGGAAATAAATGAGAGTATGTTAACTGACATAAGGGAATTATTTCGCGTAAGTCGAGCCATGGATGATAAAGCGAAAGGATATAATATTCCAACCAGAGAAGAATATCTTTCAAAAGTTGTGGAAAAAGTTTCAGATTCAACTACAGTACGTTGTGTTTATGTTGGACCTTTGCCTTTCCATCCAGAGTGGTATTTTAATCTGAAGGAAGGTATGACTCGGATGGATAGTATGGACAGGGCGATTTCCAGAGCGCTTGAAGATCCTAATATTAATGTGAAAATTATAGTGAGAAATGATGAACGATATTTGGAGAAAATCAAAAGCGATGTTCCTGCTAACCTTGTTCCTGAATTAATTCGTGAAATTTGTGAAAAATACGAGAAGCTGACAGATGATAGTTATAATAATACGATAATATTCTGGGACCTGGGTTTTTATCATATCCCTATAATATTAGATGATTCCTGTATTTTTGCGTATAGAGGCCAGCCGAGAAGCCCTGTGGAAGGCGGCTTTTTTACAGAAGATGCTGAGAAGATACAATGGGAAAAAAATACATTTGATCAATTAATAGATATGCATAAAAATAAGAAAGGAAATATAAGTGATTTAAAAAAATTTTTGGAAAATTTACTTATATAAAAGTACGGTGCCATGTCAATTGTTGTGTTAACCAGAGGTGTTAAGCCTATTGATCTTGCTGCTTCACTTTTGTTGGCATACAAAGCTAAAAAGAGCGGTGTAGAAGAAAATATTGAGTGGATTGTGGAAGAATTTTCGGATGATTATGTTTTTCCGGAGTTGGAACGAATTGCTTCTTTTTTTGCACCTCATTTAAAAATTGTAGTCAAACATCAACAAGATATACAAGAATTATATCCAACTACAAAAAAGATTATGGAAAGCCTTTATGACATATTGGAAAGTGTAAAATATGAAAAGGGTAGAATCAGAATTCAGCATGGAGCAATCGTAGTAGAGAATAGTCTTGGGGTACAGAAAAAATATAGGTATTTTGGCTTGAATGACAAGCGAAGATTAGTGTTGTATGATAATAAAAAGAATTACAGCGTATTAGATTTAACGAGTATGGAATCATTTAAATTATATGTTCAGGGCTCAATGAATCTCTATTTTTTGTGCAGATATGGGAAATTGGCTCATTTACCCTGGTATTGTCTTGATACAGATATTGACAGCATGGTGGCAGATGAAATTATTTTTCCGCCGGAAGGCTGTTCAAAAGTTATCTTTGGAGCAAATGGCATGCGATTATTGCCATATGGATATAGTATATATGGATATAAGAATAGTAACAGTACGGAAAATGTTTTTAGTAAATGGTTGATGCAGTCGGGGAGTTTTGTTCGCTCTCGTAACAAACAGGGCTCCAACTGTAGTCAATCGGTATTACTTTGGTTAAGCGGTGACATCAGAAAAGAAATTATAGAAAAGGGTTTTAGTAAAAATATGGAGGATGTTTGCCTAAGTGTTAGCAGACCGGAAGAAAATATAATTCGACTATTAAAAATATGGCATCTATCTAAGATTATGATAATTTACGATAGAGGATATTTGAATCAAACAAAGTTGTTTGGTTTAGTCAATGAGGATGGGGAAATATATAAGAGCAGGGATATGATTTTAGATGAATTGGTCTATAGTCTGGAGAGTTGTTGTAAAGGAATCTATCCTAAAAGAGCGGAAAATGAATATATACATCATTTAAAAAATATAGAGAAACCCTTTGGAAAAGTTGCCAAGTATGCATTTCAGATTGCAAAGGATTATTTTAATCAAGTTTTTTTGAGTGTATATTATGAAAATAAAGCCAGTGTAAACAAAATTATAGAAATTGGAGATTCGGCAGAGAAAGTTTTTCTCATGTTTGATAAGCTTCTGAATAAAAGAGAAGGAGGTATTACTTTAAAGGTTAAAGGAAGTATATTTGAATATGAAGAGCTTTAGTTGTGTTATACCTGAATGGTTATCTGATGTAGGATTTGTAGATGGTCATTTAATCGTTGATATCCGTAGAGTTGAAGGTGGCGTTGTTTCTGATGTATGGTCTATACAGTATAAGAATGGAGGAAAATATGTTATTCGTCGGACAGCTATGAAAGATGGAAGGTTGATTATCAAAAATTTAAATATGGCTGTAAAGTATAATTGTTTACCTGAGAAATTCAGAGCTATGGTTCAAAAAGATTATATTATTTCGTATTATCAATGGGTCATCGGCGATGCAATGCAAACTTTCAATAAAAATATACAGGAAATTTTGGAAGGATTGACAGAGTTTCATTCTTTTGGTGGGTTCATGGGTGTAAAGTCAATATATGAAGATGTATTTAAAGAGGCTGCATACGTAAAAAAGTACATTCATCAATGCAGCTTTTTTTCAGAAGAAGAGAGTCGAAATATAGAGCATGTTTGCAATAATGTTCTCAGTAAACTTTCAAAACAACAATTATTTATGTTGCTGGATTGCCGGGGAAGGATGACACATGGAGATCCTAAACCGGCAAATGTTATTTGTCATAAAAATAAAATACAATTTATAGATTGGGATAAAATATGTTCGTTGAGTCCTGAAAGCGATGTTATATATTCAATTTTCACAGGGAATATAGATTGGAATATAAAACTAAAGGATATTGTCAGGATTTTAGATCATGATACGGGATTATATATTGATAATATTAAATTAGCCATATGTTTTTTACCAAGTATATATTTGATA
>CABRLU010000037.1 GCA_902471845.1 uncultured Lachnospiraceae bacterium
AATGACCTTAATTTTCGGATTCAGCATCTTAGCCAGAGTAGAGACACCGCAGCAAAGTCCGCCGCCGCCAATCGGCACAAGAATATAATCAACCGTCGGAAGCTCTTTGATGATTTCCATGGCAATCGTTCCCTGGCCGGTAGCAACGGTTTCATCATTAAACGGATGGATAAAGGTGTAGCCCTTTTCCTCAGCCAGTTCCAATGCATAAGCGCAGGCATCGTCATAGACATCTCCATGGAGAATGACTTCGGCGCCGTAACCCTTGGTCCGGTTCACTTTAATGAGTGGTGTTGTCGTCGGCATAACGATGACCGCCTTCGCTCCCATTAATTTGGCCGCATAGGCCACACCCTGAGCATGATTTCCGGCAGAGGCTGAAATAATTCCCCGTTCCCGTTCCTCAGGCGTCAGCGTACTGATTTTATAATAGGCTCCCCGAAGCTTATAAGCACCCGTAAACTGCATATTTTCCGGCTTAAAATAGACTTTGGCTCCGGTCTGTTCTGAAAAATAGTCACTATAAACCAATTTTGTCTCAAGTAATACTCGATTCAGTCGTTCTGAAGCTTCTTCAAACTTTTCTAATGTCAACATGATGTTATTCCCCCTCTTCTTATTGAAACAGTGCATCTACAAAAGAATCACTGTCAAATTTCTGCAGATCCTCGATTTTTTCACCGATACCGATATATTTCACCGGAACACCCAATTCGGATTGGATGGCAATGGCTATACCGCCTTTGGCGGTTCCGTCCAGTTTTGTCAAAATAATTCCGGTTATGTCTGCCACTTCCTTAAACTGTTTTGCCTGTACCAGGGCATTTTGTCCGGTCGTTCCATCCAGAACGATCATCGTCTCACGGAAGGCATCCGGATATTCCCGGTCGATAATTCGATTAATTTTTTTCAATTCTTCCATAAGATTTTTCTTATTATGGAGACGACCCGCCGTATCACAAATTAAAATATCCGTATTTCGGGCCTTTGCAGCGGCTACCGCATCGAAAACCACCGCTGCCGGGTCGGAGCCTTCCTGACCGGCAATAATATCCACTCCGGCACGATGAGACCACTCGACCAATTGTTCAATGGCACCGGCACGGAAGGTATCTGCTGCTGCCAGTAATACTTTCTTTCCGGCATTTTTATACTGTCCGGCCAGTTTTCCTACAGAAGTCGTCTTACCCACGCCGTTGACGCCGATGATGAGCATGACGGTCTTCTTGTTTTCAAATTCATAGGCATCCTCCGTCACCGCCATCTGTTCTTTAATCGAACGGATAAGATACTCCCGGCATTCAGATGGTTCCTTCAGATGGTTTTCTTTCACTTTAACCTTTAAATCCTCAATGATCATCTCTGTTGTATGGATACCGATATCGGCCATAACAAGAACCTCTTCCAGTTCTTCATAAAAATCATCATCAATGGATGAAAATCCACTGAAAATATCGTCAAATACCGAAGCGATATTATTTCGGGTCTTTGTGAGTCCTTCAACCAGACGGCTGAAAAAGCCTTTCTTCTCTTCCGACATGTTTCCCCTCCTATTTTGTCAGTTCATTTTCAATTAAATTTACAGATACCAGGGCGGATACGCCCTTTTCCTGCATCGTCACACCATAGAGTACGTCGGCCGCATTCATCGTGCCGCGCCGGTGTGTGATAATGATAAACTGGGTATCCTCAGTCAGGTTATTCAAATATCTGGCATAACGCTTAACATTGGCATCGTCCAGAGCCGCTTCAATTTCATCCAGCAGACAGAAGGGCGATGGCTTCAGGCTCTGAATAGCAAAAAGCAGGGCGATGGCCGTCAGCGCCTTTTCACCACCGGAAAGCTGCATCATATTTTGGAGCTTCTTACCCGGAGGCTGAGCGATGATCCGGATGCCTGCATCTAAAATATCCGCATCCTCCATCAATTCCAGTGTTCCTTTACCGCCGCCAAACAGCTCGGCAAATACCCGTTTAAAGTTTTCCTGGATTTTTATAAAGTTTTCACGGAACTGTTCCCGCATGGCCTGATCCAGATCATGAATGATTCCTGTCAATTTGCCCTCGGCTTCAACCAGGTCATCATGCTGTGTCTTTAATGTAGTATAGCGTTCCGATACATCCTTATATTCTTCAATAGCATTCAGATTAATATTGCCAAGTCCTTTGATGGACTTCTTAAGTTCGCCAATCCGGCGCCGGATATCCTCTATTGACAAGGCTTCCGAATCTGCAACCTGGAGTTCTAAAGCCTTATTATAGGTCAGCTCATATTCATCCCACATGTAATTACTGAGCTTCGTCCGGTCTTCCTCACATTTTTCATTTAAATGCTCCAGCCGGAAAATCTCTTTATCAAGAAGACTGCATCGGTCCGAAAGATTCTCCCGGCGTTCAAAAAACTGTTTCTGAACTGTTGTCATTTTTTCCCGTTCGGCTAAAAGAACCTCTAATTCTTTATCCAGAGAAGCATCGCCTGTTTCCATCGTTTCCGTCTTCGATTCCATAGTTTGAATCGTTTCTGTTTTTTCCCGGATAATGTGTTCACATTCCGACACCTTTCCGGAAAGTTCCTCATGCTCCCTTTCCAGTGCTTCGATTTCTTCCAGGATACGTTTTCGATTCTCTTTCAGGAAATTCTGTTTTTGTATGTAGCCTGAAAAATCAATGCCAAGCTCCGACGTTTTACCTGAAAATTCCTGTTGACGTGAAATTTCTGCTTCCAGTTTTTCATTCAATACTTCGATAGCGCCCTCTGCTTCGGCTTTCAGCAGTTCCTGATTCTCACGCTCTTTCAGTAAATCTTTTTTAAATGTGTCAATCTCCCCTGTCTGACGTTTCAGTTCGTCGGCCTCCAGGGAAAGCTCTTTATAGGCCTCTCCCTGGGATGCGGAAGAAGATTTTAACTGATTCACATTCACATAAATGGTATTGGATTTCAGACCAATTTCCTGCAGATCATCCTGAATACTTCCGATACGCCGTTTGTTTTCCCGTTTTGCGTCGTGAGCTTCATCGGTCTGCCGATTCAGAAGAGCCAGCTCAGCTTTAAGACTTTCCATCCTGGCTCCCATCTCATCCATCTCACGATGGCGTCCAAGAAGATTACTTGCATTTTTAAATGTACCGCCGGAAATCGAACCGCCCGGGCTTAGGGATTCACCCTCCAGAGTGACGATTCTGAGGGAATAGCGGTACTTTCTCGCCAGCTTCAGCGCATTATCCATATGGTCGGCAACAACAACCCGCCCCAGAAGATAATCCGCCAGACCTCCAAACTCCGATCCGCAGGAAATCAATTCACTGGCAATACCGATAACCCCATTCTCTTTTAAAATGCGTTCCCGTTCCGGCAGAGTCTTTGGCACGATACTGGTCAGCGGCAAAAATGTGGCCCGTCCAAAGCGATTTCGTTTTAAAAATTCAATCATAAGCTTGGCCGTTTTTTCATCCTTTGTAACCACATTCTGGATGCTTCCGCCAAGGGCCGTCTCCACGGCTGTCTCATAGGCTTTATCCACTTTGATAATATCCGCTACAACGCCGATGATTCCCGGTATTTGTTTTTTCTGTTCCATGATCCGGCGAATACTGTTGCCATAGCCCTCATAACGCTCCGTGATTCCCTGGAGTGTCTGAAAACGAGAGCTTAACCGGTGGTATTCCTGTTCTTTTGCATTCAGAGTCTCATGAAAACCATCAATCTGCTTTTGGATTACCTGTCCTTTTTCCTGACAGTCCGCTAATTTTTTCTGAAGCTCTTCCCGACGTGTATCCAGTTTTTTCTGTTCGCTGCTGTATTTTTCCAGCGTTTCTTCCCGGCTGGCCGCCTCGCTCTGCATTGTCAACAGACGCTGATTCAATTCCGACTTACGAATCTGAATCTGTTCCAGCATGGCATCATAACGCTGGAGCTTCGCCTTCACACTTCCGATGCGATTCAGTGATTCAATCACATCACCGTTCTTTTCTTCAATCGCCTGACGGAGTTTGTCAATACTGCCATTCATGGAATCCAGTTGATCCTCCGCCTGATCTTTTGCATCCTGCAGTGCGGCAATCTTATCCGCCAGCCCTGCCATCTCTTTTTCCCACTCGGAAGCTTCCTGTTTTTTCCCGGAAATACTGCCGGAAACCTGGGCCTGCCGCTCCTTATAATGCCCCGCTGTGGCTTCCTCACTTCGAACCTGCTCCTTTAAAAGACGAATCTCACTTTCTGCCTTTTCACGTTCCAACTGTATCTCAGAAATCTGATTTTTTAATGCATCAATCTGACTTCCCCGTTCCTCGAGAGCGGTTTCCATCTGGCCATATTCCAGCCGGGCGGCTTCCAGAGCCTTTTGTGTTGTCTCCAGATCATCCTGTGCAATGTTTAATTTGTCTCCATACTCTGCCGACGCTTTTTTCAGCCGGTCGTATTCGGAGAGATACATACGAATATCCAGAGCTTTTAATGAATCCCGTAATTTTAAATATTCTCTCGCCTTTTCGGACTGCCGGGACAAAGGTCCGATCTGTTTTTCCAGTTCGGACAAAATATCCGTCACCCGGTACAGATTCTGCTTTTCAATATTCAGGTTCTTCTCGGCCAGAGCCTTCCGCTTTTTATATTTAACGATACCAACCGCTTCATCGAAAAGTTCCCGCCGATCCTCCGGTTTTCCGCTTAAAATTTTATCAATCTGTCCCTGACCGATGATCGAATATCCCTCTTTACCGATTCCTGTATCAAAAAAAAGTTCCTGTACATCCTTAAGCCGGCTTGTATGCCCATTGATCAGATATTCACTCTCACCGGAACGATAGACACGCCTGGCGACTGTCAGTTCCTCATAATCGATCGGCAGCTTGTGATTCGAATTATCAATGGTAATGGCGACATAGGCAAAACCTAATGGTTTTCTGTTCTCGGTACCAGAAAAAATAACGTCCTCCATCTTGCTCCCGCGAAGCTGCTTGGCGCTCTGTTCGCCAAGTACCCATCGCACCGCATCGGCCACATTACTCTTTCCGCTGCCGTTAGGTCCCACAATGCCGGTAATACCTTTATTGAATTTTAAAACCGTCTTATTCGCAAAGGATTTAAACCCCTGCAGTTCGATACTTTTTAAATACATAAATCTTCGTCCTTGTCTCTGAATAGTCCTTCTGCCTTTAATGCCAATAAGGATTCATAAGCCGCATTCTGTCCGGCTGCCTGTTTTGTCTGGCCGCTTCCTTTTCCAAGAATCCGATTTCCCAGACGAATCTGCATGACAAAGGTCCGGTTGTGTTCCGGTCCAAAAACGTCCACCAATTCATAGACCGGCGTCTCCTTCGACCAGCTCTGAATATTCTCCTGAAGGGTTGTTTTACAGTCGTGAAAAAGCCGGGTATTCTCCATGTCATTTAAGACAAAGTTCATGATGAACTGCCGCGCCGACTCCAGTCCCCCATCCAGATATAAGCTTCCGATGACAGCTTCCAGAGCGTCGGACAGAATGGAATCCCTGTCTCTTCCTCCCGTCATATCCTCTCCTTTACCAAGCTGAAGATAATTTCCAAGTTCTAATTCTCGGGCACAATAGGCCAGTGCAGGTTCACAGACAAGGCTTGCCCGTGTTTTACTCAATGTACCTTCCAGCTTTTCCGGATATTTTTTAAACAACACCTCGCTGGACACCAGTTCCAGTACCGCATCCCCGAGAAATTCCAGCCTTTCATTATTCTGAAATTTTCTGAGATTATGTTCATTGGCAAAGGAGCTGTGAATCAGTGCTGTTTCAAGCAGCGAAACATCCGAATATTCATAACCGATTTTTTGCTGAAAAGCCGTGATTTTTTTTAAATCCATTATACTCTCCTTCCTGTTTCTATTCGATGATTTAAAAAAGGAGTCTCTTCTTGTAACCGGAGACCCCTGTTTTATGTGCTCTATTACACTACAATCAATTTAAAATGTTTTTAATCGCTTCCATTGCATCACCAACAGTGACAATGTTTTCGGCCGCATCATCAGAAATCTTAATGTCAAGTTCATCCTCAATAGCCATAATAATCTCCACCGTATCGAGAGAGTCACAGCCGAGGTCTTCCGCGAAAGAAGAATCCATTGTAATCTCATTGGTATCAAGCCCCATGATATCTGCAATAATCTCTTTTAATCTTTCTAATTCCATAATCTAACGTCCTTTCAAAAATATTAATTATTTTATGAGATTGGGAAATCACTGATTCAAAACTTCCTCTATCCGTACATTGATATTCTGCTGTTTAAAGGTTATGCATTGAATTATTGCACGCTGAATCTCCTGAGCGCTGGAACTGCCATGAGCTTTCACGACCAGCCCTTTCAGTCCGAGCAACGGAACACCACCGTATTCCGAAGCATCAAATTCTTTCACTGTAGCCTTTAATGCAGGTTTGACGAGCCATCCACCGATTTTGCTTCGAAGCGATGACATCATGGATACTTTAATTTTATGAATCAATGTGTTACCCACGCCTTCATACAGTTTTAAAATGACATTGCCGACAAAGGCATCGCAGACGATGATATCTGCCTCGCCTGACGGAATATCTCTGGCTTCAATACTGCCGATAAAATGAATCGACGGACATTCCTTTAAAAGCGGATAGGCTTCTTTCACCAATTGGTTTCCTTTTTCTTCTTCCGCACCGATATTGACAATGGCGACCTTCGGATTCTTAACACCGATAATATCTTCCATATATATCGTACCAATCTGTGCAAACTGCAGAAGATGCGTTGCCCGGGCATCCACGTTGGCTCCACAGTCAATCAGCAGTGAGAATCCTTTGGCCGTCGGAATCAACGGAGCCAATGGCGGCCGATGCACACCTTTAACTCGTCCTACGATCAATTGGCCTCCAGCCAGCAGGGCTCCGGTCGAACCGGCCGACACCATGGCATCTGCCTCGCCCTTCTTTACAAGCCGCTGACACCGCACGATGGAGGAATCTGTTTTATTCCGAATCGCGTTGACCGGTGCTTCATTATTACTGATAACTTCTGTTGTCGGAATAATTTCAATTCGCTCTCTGTCACAGGTATATTTGGTCAGTTCCTCTTTAATCTTCGCTTCATCACCGACCATAAGAACCTTGACCTGTTTACTGGCATTTACCGCTTCCACGCCGCCTTTGATAATCTCAGACGGTGCATGATCACCGCCCATGACATCCAGGGCGACCGTTACTAACTCTTCCATATTTCATGCCTCCAATTACATACTCTGTAATCATCTATAAATATACTAGATAATATTCATTAAATCAACCCTAAAAACATAGAAGTTTTTTTCTATTCAAAAAAAAGAAAGACAGGAAATCCTTTCCTGCCTTCTGTTTAATCCGATTTAATGAATTACTGAACTTCAACGATAGATTTTTTATCGTAGTATCCACAAGCTTTGCATACTCTGTGAGGCATCATAAGCTCGCCACAATGACTGCACTTAACTAAAGCTGGAGCACTCATCTTCCAGTTAGCTCTACGGCTGTCTCTTCTTGCTTTGGATGATTTATTCTTTGGACAAATGGACATGGATCACACCTCCTTAAAATTCTTAAAAATATCCTGAATGGCAGCCATTCTTGGGTCTAACGAAACCCTGTCGCAGCCGCACTCTCCATGGTTTAAATCCTTTCCACATTTCAGGCATATACCTTTGCAATCTTCACGGCATAATGTCTTCATCGGAAAACGAATTAAAATTTCATGATCGATCAGAGCGTCCGTATTAATGCTGTTTTCCTCCACATAACTGTCATCTGCCGCATCTTCCTGACGCTCCGGGGATAAATCCACCGTTTCGTCCAGCTCGACGTGAAATGGCACAGCCACTTCCTTCAGACACCGATCACATGGTATACCGAGTTTTCCCTGCCAGTGTCCTTCCAGATGAACTTTCCGGTTTCCTGCATTAGATACGGTGAGAACGAGTTCTCCCTTCTCCCGAAATGGAAAACGGTCCCCCTGCAACTCATAAAAATCCATATTTACAGGAACGTTAAAGGTCTCAGTTTTTAATGGTGTAGAAATAAGCTCTGAAATATTAATAAACATAGACGTCTCCTAACTCCATACCTCACTAATTATACATAGGACAGAATATTTTGTCAATAATTATTTTTAAGTAATGTAAAGTATTTTTACTTGACGCATGTTGCCAAAAAGGACCGGCAATCTCTTGCCGGGCCTAACCCTGTAAATCTGATTATTTAGCCATCTGAGCCTGTACAGCTGTGATTGCTACAACACCAACGATATCATCTGCGGAGCAGCCACGGGACAAGTCGTTAACAGGACCTGCAAGACCCTGTGTGATTGGTCCGTAAGCTTCAGCTTTGGCAAGTCTCTGAACAAGTTTGTAACCAATGTTACCTGCATCCAGGTCAGGGAAGATAAGTACGTTTGCATGTCCGGCGATTTCATTGCCAGGAGCTTTCTGCTGTCCTACTTCAGGAACGATAGCGGCATCAAGCTGGAATTCACCATCAACCAGAAGATCTGGATACTCTTTATGAGCAAATTCAACTGCGTTCTGAACTTTATCAACGTCCGGATGGCTTGCACTACCCATTGTAGAGTGGGAAAGCATCGCTGTGATTGGTTTTTTGCCAATCAATGTCTCAAATGTCTTTGCAGAATCATAAGCGATATGTGCAAGTTCTTCGGAATTCGGATTCTGATTCAGACCAGCATCGGAGAAGATGAACACACCGTCAGCACCGAATTCGCAGTTTGGTACATCCAGTACGAAGAATGCGGAAACAAGTTTGCTGTCCGGAGCAGTTTTAAGGATCTGCAGAGATGGACGAAGAAGGTTTGCTGTAGGTGTTGTACAGCCGCCGACCATACCGTCAGCATAACCCATTTTAACCATCATAACGCCGAAGAATAAGAAGTTGGATGTAAGAATACGTCTTGCATCATTTAATGTCATACCTTTTCTCTTACGAAGTTCATAGAAATGAACGATAAAGTCGTCCAGTCCGGCAAAAGTTTCCGGATTAACAATCTCAACCCCTGTTAAGTCATAGCTTGCAGCAGATTTTGCAATATCTTCCGGATCACCAATCAAAATAACTTTGGCTACGCCTTCTTTTTCAATCTTGCTTGCTGCTTCGATCACACGCATATCGTAAGACTCTGGAAGAACGATTGTCTTGATATCGTTTTTTGCGCGCGTCTTAATCCCATCAATAAATCCCATGATGAATACCCCTTTCATATTATAAAATATTTATTTTTTCTCTAATCATTACTATTATATACTAGTTAAAAGTGCAAAACAAGTAATTTTATTAGTCATTATCCTGAATTTTTGTATTTTTTTTGGAGCATATTCTCTATATAGGTGCTATAATAACAATGAATGAATGCCTTTGGAGGGAGATATGAAAGTCGGAGCCATTATTGCCGAATATAATCCGTTCCACAACGGACATAAATACCAAATTGAAACATTTCGCGAAGAACAGAACGTGGATTATGTCATTGCTATTATGAGCGGTGATTTTACCCAACGCGGAGAACCTGCCTGGATGCCGAAGCATCTGCGGGCCAAAGCCGCTCTCATGGGCGGTGCGGACCTGATTCTTGAGCTGCCTGCATATTATGCCACCGGCAGCGCTTCGATTTTTGCTGAAGGCGCTGTCGCCCATCTAAATGCTTTAAACAGTGTGGATGCCCTCTGTTTCGGATGTGAAACGAAGGAAAATGAAACCAGCCATTTAAAATGGCTTGAAACCGCTGCGGAGATTCTTCTGGAAGAGCCAAAATCTTTCAGAGAAAATCTTTCCAGGGCTTTAAAATCCGGTCTTTCCTATGCAGCCGCCAGGGCAAAAGCCCTGGAGTGTTTCATCGAAACGCCCGAACTTTTGGCGATGCCAAATAATATTCTTGCATTGGAATATATCACGGCGCTCAAGAAAACCCATTCTTCCATTCAGCCCGTTCCTGTCCGCAGAAAAGGTGAAGGATATCACAGCCAAAAAGCGGATCAGACCTTTGCCTCTGCCTCCGCTATCCGTCAAGCATTCTCGGATATAAGCACATCGGCTCCATGGTTCAGCCTCCCGAAGGGCACACAGGAAATCATAAAGGCACACTTTAATAAGGATTTTCCTCTGACACCGGAGGATTTTTCCGCCATGTTTGCCTCCGCATTTCTTCGTTCCTCTCCGGATTTAAATCAATATGCAGATGTTACCGAAGAAATTTCCAACCGGATGATGCATTATTTTAAGAGTTACCGGACCTTGAATGATTTTCTTTTAGAAACTAAAAATAAATCTTGTACCTACAGCCGGCTCTGCCGCTGTGCCGCTCACATTCTTCTGGAGCTGCGCAGGGATACTCTGGCTCAGGCAAAGGCCGACGGTTTCGCCTATTACGCACGGATACTTGGTTTTAAGAAGGAAGCTTCGCCCCTCCTCGGATATTTGAAAAAAAACACTGCCATTCCTCTCATAACAAAAATGGCCCTTTATCCAGAACTCTTATCCGGCAACGGGCTTCATCTGATGGAAGCTGATATCCGGGCGGCCGATTACTACCGAACAGCTCTCCAGATAAAATTCGGTCAAACTTTAAAAAATGAATTTACTCAGGAAATTATCATATTATAATTCCAGGAGGCATAGCCTATAACAAAAACGGTGTTGTTCATGGCTCTCTGTCTCCTGGTATTTTTCTTATGTCTTTGTTTTCCCGGAATCACCGGTTCGGGTATTAAAAATGGCCTCTCATTAATCGGCGGCCAGGTTCTGCCGGCTCTCTATCCCTTCATCCTTCTGACAACCCTCTTTAAATATCTGGCAGGGCGCCGCCCGGCAAACCAGTGTTTGTCCATTTTTATCGGCTTTCTCTCCGGATACCCTCTTGGAGCCAAAGTGGCCGCCGGGCATAATCCGTCCACGGGCTTCCTTTCCGGCCAATCTCTGCTTCTGATCTGCAACAACCCGAGTCCGGCCTATATGATCAGTTTTATAGGACTGCACTGTTTTGGTGCACCCTTCCTCGGCTTTCGTATGTATATTGCTGTCATCACCGGAAATCTGATCACCGGTCTGTTTTTCGCTCTCATGGACAGAACCTGGTGCCAGGATCCTGTTCAGTCTGAAAAGATCCCGTCATTTTCAAAGGGCGTTCCGTCTACACAAAAAAATTTACTGGATCAGGTCATCCATGACACTTTTTCGGTCATTGTCAATGTGTCCAGTTATATCCTTGTTTTTTCCGTAGCCGCCGCTTTCATCCAACGCCTTTCTTTTCTTCCGGAAGCAGCCCAGGGGCTTCTATCCGGTCTTCTTGAAATGACGACGGGCGTCCAGATACTTGTCGCCCAGTCCATACCCATGACAACAAAAGTACTTTTAACAACAGGAATCATCTCTTTTGGCGGTCTTTCCGTAATGGCTCAGACAAACAGCATGATTGCCGGAAGTGATTTATCCATAAAAAAATACATGACAGAAAAAACCATAGCCTGCGCTATAGCTGTTTCTGTCATGTATATGATATATCAATAAGCACAAAAATCAGTCGATATCATCATAGTCGAAATCATCGTCATCCGCTTCTTCTTCGACCTCTTCATCCTCATAATCGTCATCCGCATAGAGGTCCTCATCATCGTAATCATCATCCGAAGAAAGGGCAGTATCTTCCGGTGCATACATCGGAGGTTCTTCCGAAGTAGTCGGTGCATTTAACTGGCTGGCCAGAGCATCCTGGTTCTCTTTAAGCACCTGAAGGCTCGAGGAGAGACCATTGATCAGTCCCTTGGAATGTTCCTGAGAAATGCTCAGCGCACCGCTCACAATATTTTCAAGATTGTCTACCAGTTCCTTTGTATACTGAAGAGCGTTCAGCCGAATCTCCTCAGCATTGGCATTCGCTTCATTAATCGTAGCTTCTGCCTGCGCATTGGCTGCATTCAGCACTTCCTCTGCACGCTCATAAGCTTTCAGCATAATCTGATGCTCTTCTACAAGCTGGTTTGTATAAGCAGTTGTTTCTTCCAGCATACGTTCAGCCTGAGCCTGGGCATCATTGATGATCTTATCTTTATTTGCAATGATCTTCTGATATCTCTTTATTTCATCCGGAGTTTTCAATCTTAATTCCGTTAATAATTCAAATAATTCATCCTTTGGTACGATGATCTTTGTCTGGGAAAAAGGCTGTGGTTTACAGCTCTCTACAAATTCTTCAATTTCATCAATTAACTGTTCGATTCTACTCATCATTATTCTCCTTTTATGTTGTATTTTGACTTGACCTTTTCAATAATACATGGCGGAGCAAAACGGTCTAAAGCTCCCCCATATCTGGCAATTTCTTTTAAGATTGTGGAGCTCAAATATGAATATTCCTCGCTGGTTACCAAAAACATGGTATCCACCTTTGGATTTACAATTCGATTTGTCTGTGCCATCTGGAGTTCGTATTCGAAATCCGTAATTGCGCGAAGGCCGCGCACGATAATACGGGCATCCATTGCATCCGCAAAATCAATGGTAAGCCCCTCGAAAGAAGTAACAGATACATTTGGCATATCTTTAGTGACTTCTTTTAACATTTTAACACGTTCTTCTACAGAAAACAATGGAGTTTTTGCACTGTTTTTCAGCACAGCAACAATCAATTCATCCACCATACAGGATGAACGTCCAATAACATCCAGATGTCCATAAGTTACCGGATCAAAGCTTCCGGTATAAATTGCTCTTTTCATTTTTGTATCCTCGGTTATATTATTTTATTTTCAGGAAAATATGTTTGTTCGTTTTATAATTCTTCTCTCTGACAACGGCATAGCCATAGCCCTCTATGTATGAAAAGTCCGTTTCCAGACTTGCCTCGACCACGATTAAAGTGTCCTTATGAAGCAGGGATGAGCCGGATAACTGGTTCAGCACCTTCTTTTCATAAAAATGATCATAGGGCGGGTCCATAAAAATAATATCAAAACATTTCCCCTCATTCTCCATCTGCTGTAACGCTATAAACACGTCCTTTTGCATAACGACAGCATCATCGGAGAGTCTTGTCGCATTTAGATTTTCCCGGATACAATTTACAGCATTCCGGTTATTTTCAACAAAAACAGCCATCTCACATCCTCTGCTTAACGCTTCGATGCCGATGGCCCCACTTCCGCTGAATAAATCTAAAAAGTGAGCACTGTATAGCTCCGGTTGAAGTATATTGAACAGTGTCTCTTTAATCCGGTCAGTCGTGGGTCTTGTATCCATCCCGGGAACAGTTTTTAATTGTATACGCCGGGCCTTTCCAGCAATGACTCGCATAAGATAACCATCCTTCGTACTTAACTGTTTATAATTTTAGTATGTTTCTACAATTTGTCAAGGGAATCCCTGGGATTTTTGTAAAATTTTCTTCATGTTTTGCACATAGAGTAAAGTGGCCGCAAAAATACGACCACTTATCTCCATGTTTCTCCGCAGCATTCGCGGATTTTTCAATTACTGACGGTTTGCCATTTCTTCTTCCTGTCTCCGAATCATCTGACGAACCATTTCGCCACCGACAGAACCATTTTCACGGGAAGTCAGATCACCGTTATAGCCCTGTTTTAAAGGAACGCCGATTTCATTGGCCACCTCAAATTTAAATCGGTCAAGTGCATCTTTTGCCTGTGGTACTTCAGGAGTATTGGAACTTCTTCTGCTCATAGCAAATTCCTCCGTTTCAAATTCTTAGTTCATTGGTTTCCTTTGTAGCTACAAGTCTAGTATGTGCCATCCGCTCTCAAATACTCTGGAAGTTTTTAGAGAATCACGTCATTTCCTGCAAGACGCATATAACGTTCCATGCGCCGTTCAAGATTTTCCGGAATTTGATTTTCATATTTTTTTGCACAATCGCCGGCTACCTGTAAAAGATCACTGTCCTGATATAAATCTGCAATATGAAAATCCATCAGACCGCTCTGTCGCAAGCCGAACATATCTCCCGGTCCGCGGAGTTTTAAATCTTCACTGGCAATATAAAATCCATCGTTGGACTTAACGAGAATCTCCAAACGCTCTTTCACACTGTCGCTCTTTCCGGACTGGACAAAAATACAGTAGGACTGGTCATCGCCCCGACCCACGCGGCCGCGGAGCTGATGGAGCTGTGCAAGACCGAATCGTTCCGCATTTTCCACCATCATTACCGTGGCATTGGGCACATTAATTCCAACTTCAATAACAGTGGTGGAGACGAGAACCTGAATCTCCTGACGGTGAAAACGTTCCATAATCTCATCCTTTTGAGCGCCTGTCATCTTTCCATGAAGATAATCCACTTTAATCGATGGCGGAAGGATTTTTCGTATTTTTTCTGTATAGTCCAGAACATTTTCCAAATCCATAAATTCACTTTCTTCCACCATCGGACAGATAATATACACCTGATGGCCCTCATGGACCTGATTTTCAATAAATCGATAAGCAGCCGGCCGATATCCCGGATCAACCACGCAATTTTTAATCGGCTTTCGTTTTGCAGGAAGCTCATCAATGATGGAAATATCCAAATCTCCATAAAGAATAATCGCCAGAGTCCTTGGAATCGGCGTAGCACTCATAACGAGTACATGGGGCAGACTTCCTTTTCCCAAAAGCCATTCCCGCTGATTTACGCCGAAGCGATGCTGTTCATCGGTAATGACCATACCAAGATCATGAAAATGAACCTTTTCCTGAATGACCGCATGGGTACCGATAAGGATGTCGATATCATGGGTTTCCAGCGCTTCATAAACCGCCCGTTTTTCTCTTACCTTCATAGACCCGGTCAAAAGTCCGATTCGGATACGTATCCCCGTTTTTTGATAAAATCTCTCAAAATCATTCAAAAAACTCTCATAATGCTGTCTGGCCAATACCTCCGTCGGTGCCATCAGACAGCCCTGATATCCGGCCTGTACTGCCGTCAAAAGAGCCAGTTGGGCGATAACTGTTTTCCCGGAACCCACATCGCCCTGAAGCAGACGATTCATCACATGGGGACCGGAAAAATCTGCCGAGATCTCCTTCCAGGCTCTGAGCTGAGCATTTGTCAGACGATAATCCAGGCATCCTGTAAACTGTTCCGCCCAGGTCATATCCGACGCCGGATGAATATTTTCCGATCGCTCTCTGGAGGCCTTCATCCGACGAATCGCCAGGGCAAACAGGAAAAATTCGTCAAAGCCAAGACGTCGGCGTGCCAGAATCAGCGATTCCTGATCTTTTGGATAATGAATATTCTGCAGAGCAAAATTATACTCGGCCAGATGAAATTCCATACGCAATTCTTCCGGAAGATAATCTTCAAAAAGCGTCTTTTCCTCCAACACCTGCCGCACCAATTTCCCGATCAGCTTTTGATGAACGCCTTCGGTTAATGAATAGATGGGCTGTATCGTCGAACGCACCTTCTCATAAGCTTCCGGCTCATAAATTTCCGGCTGTTCCATCGTCCACTGTCCATTTTTATTTTTTACAACACCATAAAAAATATAAGTTTTTCCCGATATCACCTGTTTTCTTAAATAAGGCATCCGATACCACAGAAGCTGAAGGCGGGCATCGCCGTCAATCAGCGTGCCTGCAGTTTTCTCTACACGGCCGCCGGGAATCCGTGCAAGACTCCGATGGAGAAATCCTCTCACTGCCAGACGTTTTCCCAGTGTAATCTCGCTGACATCCACAGGCGCATCATAGGTCTGATAAGCTCTCGGATAATATTCCAGCAAATCTTCCACAGTAAAAATACCCAGTTTATTTAAATTACTTTCTACTTTGTCGCCGACGCCTTTCAGGCACCGGACAGAATCCGTGATTCTCATGCCTCACCTCAAATACTGCTTCAAAAAAAGGAATGCTGCCTTTCGGAGACATTCCCTGGTTGTTTTTATTATTCTACGGAAAGTACGTAGTAGTAAATTGGCTGTCCGCCATTCTGAAGTTCCACATCCACATCCGGATATTTTTCTTCAATCTGCTCAGCCAATGCCTCCGCATCTTCCTCAGCAACATCTTCACCATAATAAATACTGATCAATTCCGAATCTTCATCCACTAAGGCATCAATCAATTCCGCTGTGGCCGAATCGATACTCTGTGTCACAGAAAGAATACCAGAATCACCGATTCCCATAATATCGCCTTCAGTAATCGTTTTATCATCAATGACCGTATCTCTGACAGCGTAGGTCACCTGACCGGATTTCACACGACCCATCTCCTGAATCATATGCTCCGCATTCACTTCTGTGCTCTCGCCATCAATATAATTGACTACCGCCGTAATTCCCTGAGGTACAGTCTTTGACGGAATGACGATCAGCTTTTTATCTTCTACTAAAGATTTGGCCTGTTCAGCCGCAAGAATAATATTTTTATTATTTGGCAGAACATAAATGGTATCTGCGTTGACCTTATCAACGGCGTTCATGATATCCTCCGTACTTGGATTCATCGTCTGACCGCCTTCAATAATATAATCCACACCGAGACCTTTGAAAATCTCATTCATGCCCTCACCAATAGACACTGCGATAAAGCCGACTTCCTTTCTCGGTGCCGCAGCCTCAGCCGCTTTCTGCTCCGCTGCCTTGCGCTCGGCATCTTTGATCACTTTTTCGTTGTGTTCTTCACGCATATTATCAATCTTCATGCTGGTCAGAGAGCCATAGGATAAGCCTTTCTGAATCGCCAGACCAGGATCATTGGTATGTACGTGAACTTTAACGATATCCTCGTCATTGACACATACAATACTGTCACCAATAGAAGAAAGGAATGCTTTGAATTCATTCTCCGTATCCTGTGTATATGGTTTTTCCAGCATCACGATAAATTCGGTACAATAACCAAATTTGATATCTGCCGTATCGATATCACTGTCCGGAACAACAACTTTGACAGCCGGTTTAAAGTCTGAGGACATATCCACTTCTTTTCCGAGCAGACCGTCGTAAGCGCCTTTGAGCACTTCCATAAGTCCTTGGCCGCCCGAATCCACAACACCGGCCTGCTTTAATACAGGAAGCATCTCCGGGGTCTGACTCAGAACATAATCACCATATTCCAAAACCTGGGCAATACCTTCCACCAGGTCGTCTGTTTCTTCAAATACTTCCAGCGCCTTTGTAGACATTCCTTTAGCCACGGTCAGAATCGTACCTTCCTTTGGCTTCATGACCGCCTTATAAGCTGTTTCGGCTGCCCGTTCCAGTGCAGAAGCAAGAATCTGTGCATCAATAACTTCTACTTCTTTGATTTCTTTTGAAAATCCACGGAAAAGCTGCGAAAGAATAACGCCTGAATTTCCTCTGGCGCCTCTCAATGCTCCCTGTGAAATTGCTTTTGCAAGATTTTCCATCGTCGGTGTCTCGATTGCCTGAACTTCTCTGGCCGCCGACATGATCGTCATCGTCATATTTGTTCCAGTATCTCCGTCCGGGACAGGAAATACATTCAATTCATTAATCCACTCTTTTTTTGAATCTAAACGCTGTGC
>CABRLU010000038.1 GCA_902471845.1 uncultured Lachnospiraceae bacterium
CTTCCGATCTTTTGTGATCAATATGCAAAGGTAGATTCCCATATTCGGGTAATCCATAAAGAAATTGTCCCCCTTGTCAAGGACAGTTTTGATTTTTAGACAATAGAATTTGAGTGTTACCCACATATTAGACAGTTGCTTTTTCGTATTCCTCAAAGCAAATATTACTGTCGGGTACTCTTTTTTAGAAATTCAACTTCCTGACGCAGATACTCCACCTTATGCTGTAGCTTTTAGCTCGCATTGAAGAAGGGTGGAATAACCCTAATCCAGAGAAAAGGGCGAAGTGGCGAAAGATACCTTGTGCCGGAGAAATTCCTACGCCGGATGAATGGCTAAAATATACGGTTGAAAGACTTCTTGAGGAGGGATGAGGAAGTCGCAAAGTGCCAAAGAAAAAATATCTAAGGCCGTAGAAGTTGAATCCCAGACGATACGTTACTTAAAAGGCATAAATATGGTATAATTTGCTTATTGAGCATGGATAAAGTCGAAAGGAGTTCGCATATGGAGATTAGAGTTCTTCGCTATTTTCTGACCGTAGTTAGGGAAGAAAGCATTACAAAAGCCGCAGAGGTTTTGCATATTACACAGCCGACTCTTTCCCGCCAACTCGCACAAATGGAGGAAGAAATCGGTGTGAAACTGTTTGACAGAGGTACCCGTAGAATTAAATTAACCAACGAAGGTATTCTCCTTCGCCGCCGCGCAGAAGAAATTTTGCAGCTTGTTGATAAGACGGAAAAAGAACTGGTCGAACAGGAGGAACAGGTGGAAGGTAAGATTTCCATTGGCTGTGGAGAAATTGCTTCAGTGCAGTTACTTCCTGAATTGTTCAGAAATTTTCATCAGAAATATCCCCGTGTTACTTTTGATATTTTTACAGCAACTGCAGATTTGGTGAAAGAACAGATGGACAAGGGACTTCTTGATCTCGGTCTTCTCCTGGAACCAATAGATATGGAGAAATATGATTTTATCCGTATGGACATGAAAGAAAAATGGGTGGTTCTAATGCCGCCGAATGACCCACTTGCAGAAAAAGAGTTCATTACAGCAAGTGATTTGTCTGAATTGCCTTTGATTCTCCCAAGACGTATGCAGGTGCAAAATGAACTGGCAAGTTGGTTTGGCGACTATTACAAAAACCTGAATATCCTGTTTACCAGCAACCTGAGTACCAACGGTGCAGTAATGGTAAATCAAGGTCTGGCATATTCGTTGGTAATTGAGGGTGCAGTACCTTTTTGGGATTCATCAAAGGTATCTTATCGGCCATTGTATCCGGAACTTTGGGCAACGAGCGTTTTGGCGTGGAAACGTGGACAGCCATTCAGTTTGGCAGCAACAAAATTCATTGAATTTTCAAAATGCTTTTTAGGCATGGGTTCGGTATGAAATCTAAGTATTTGTTATATTTAAAATGCGAAAGTATAATGTAAGTGCAGGAAGGGAGCAGATTGCTCCATAGCTGCACTTACATTTTTTTTGGAGGGAGCGCTACTGTTTGATGAAACCGGATATTTATTCTCTTGCCAAAGCCGGACTTAGCAAAGAAGAAATCAACGAAATATCGGAGTGTGAAGATAAAGAGAGACAAATACGAATGCTGCGAAAATGTCGGTACAGGTTATTGGATGAAATACATGGAAAGCAGCAATCCCTCGATGAAATCGATTATATGATTAGCAAAATGAAAGAACATCTAAGAAAGTATGGAGGTAACCTATGAAACGAATTTTAGCTTTTCGGAAAGCTCGGAAACGCTGACAACACAGCCGGAAGAAACAGAACCCGAAGAACAGGGTTCCAGGGTTTTGGTGGCATATTTCTCTGCTACCAATACGACTGAAGGGGTAGCAGAACATATCGTAAATGGTCTGAATGCCGATCTTAACTACAATGACAATAACAGTCGTACTACGATTGAAATAAATGATCCAAAGGCCCGCCCTGTAATTTCCGGTTCCATTGAGAACATGGAGCAGTATGACATTGTGTTTATCGGCTATCCAATCTGGTGGGGAGAAGCACCGAGAATTGTCAGTACTTTTGTGGAAAGCTATGATTTTTCCGGAAAGACAATCATTCCCTTTGCAACTTCCGGCGGGAGTAATTTATAAAATGCTGCTATATGAAGCAGGAGATGAGCGGAAGAAACGGGCGGAGATCTGTTTGCCATTCAAGTGGCAGAACCATATCCTGCTGATTGGGACGGCTGTCTTACACGGGCAAATGAGGAAAAGGCAAATGACATTCATCCCGAACTCGCCCAAATTCTTGGTAATATTGAAGTTTATGATACTGTTTTTTGGGGTATCCAAACTGGTGGTATAGCTGTTCAATGGCAATTCATTCGTTTCTTGATACGCATGATCTCAGTGGAAAACAGGTTTATCTGTTCTGTTCACATGGGACAGGAGGGCTTGGAGGATTAAAGGAGGACACGATATGAAACAAATGCAATATCGAAGGCTGCCCCACGGAGGGGATAACATCAGTATTATAGGACTTGGCACCAGTTCCATTCAGGCAGCCAGTGAACGGGAAATTGAAGAAACCGTTCGTTATGCCTTGGAGCGGGGCATCAACTATTTTGATATGGCTTCTGCCGAGGCAAAACCCTTTGCAGCCTATGGCCGTGCATTGGCAGGAAATCGGAAAGAAGCATATTTCCAGATTCATTTTGGTGCAAATTATGTGACGGGTACATACGGATGGACAACGAACTTGGATACAATCAAACGCTCTGTTGATTGGCAGCTTCACGCACTGCAAACGGATTATATTGATTTTGGATTTATCCACTGCATCGATGAGATTGCGGACCTACGAAAAGTGGAAAAGGCGGGTGTGATCCGCTATATTCAGGAGTTGCAAAGTCAGGGAGTGGTTCGTCACATCGGCTTGTCCTCCCATACGCCAGAGCTTGCCAATCGTGTGCTGGATATGGGAATTCTGGATATGCTGATGTTCAGCATTAATCCCGGTTACGATTACCGCAAAGGTGCTTACGGAATTGGCAATGTGGAGGAACGAATGGCACTGTACCGCCGATGCGAAAAGGAAGGTGTCGGCATTTCTGTTATGAAGGCCTTCAGTGGCGGGCAGCTTTTGGATGCTCGAACATCCCCATTTGGTCAGGCGCTTACAGAATATCAGTGCCTGCAATATGCCCTGGATAAACCGGGAGTATTGACGGTTCTTCCCGGTATTCGTGGAAAAGAGGATTTGGACCGCATCCTCGGTTTTCTGGAAGCGAAGCTGGAAGAAACGGACTATTCTGTCATCGGCAATTTTGCACCCCAGGATGCAAATGGTAAGTGTGTTTACTGCAATCACTGTAAACCTTGTCCGGCAGGATTGGATATCGGTCTGATAAATAAGTATTATGATTTGTCCGGGGCTGGAGACAGTCTCGCTCATAGTCACTATGAGAAGCTGGAAAAGAAAGCGTCTGCTTGTGTGAAATGCGGGCACTGCAATACACGTTGTCCGTTCCATGTGGATCAGATTTCAAGAATGGAGGCTATTGCGGCATATTTCGATAAATAATTTGAAAAGGAGAATTAAATTATGAGAGCAGATGAATTTCAACAGATTTTTCCTTTAGGGGATAAAAATGATGCTTATGCCCAATTTTTTGTAGGGCAAAGTTATCTCAAAATGCTGACTACCGAGCGTGTTGGGAGTGATTGGAAGCAGTTGAGGAACAGGAATATAACAAATTGAAATATAGGAGATGGTAACTATGAAAAAAGTAACAGCAGGCAGAGATGCTTTGGGAGATTTTGCACCTAAATTTGCCGAACTGAATGATGATGTGCTTTTTGGTGAGGTGTGGTCAAGAGAGGATAAGCTGTCAGCAAGGGATAGAAGTATTGTTACGGTAACGGCACTTATGGCAGGTGGTGTTCTGGATAGCTCTCTTGAATTTCATATTCGTGAGGCAAAGAAAAACGGTGTAACCAAAGAAGAAGTGGCAGAGATTTTGACCCATGCGGCCTTTTATGCAGGCTGGCCAAAGGCATGGGCAGCATTTCGGCTGGCAAAAGAGATTTATCAAGATTAAGGAGGAACAATATCATGTTGGGAAATTTCGCTTATTCTAATCCGACAAAGCTTTATTTTGGAGAGGAATCTTTGCATTATCTTAATGAAGAACTTCCGAAATATGGAAAGACCGTTCAATTGATTTATGGCAGCGGCTCTATCAAAAAAAATGGAATTTATGACCAGGTAATGGATATTCTTAAGGCCAATAATAAAGTGGTCGTGGAGGATGGCGGCGTCATGCCGAATCCCACAGTAGAAAAGTTGATGGAAGGTGTTCGGATTGCCAGAGAGAATCAGGTGGATTTTCTGTTGGCAGTGGGAGGCGGCTCCTGTTGTGACTATGCGAAAGCAGTTTCTGTTTCTGTTCACTGTGATGAAGATCCCTGGGAGAAATATTATATTCGCTTTGAGGAGCCTGCTTGTCCGATTGTTCCGGTTGGGTGTGTTCTGACTATGGTGGGAACAGGAAGTGAGATGAATGGCGGCGCGGTCATCACGAACCGTGAACAGAAGCTAAAAATCGGTCATGTGTTTGGAGATAATGTGATGCCGAAGTTTGCGATTCTGAATCCCAGATTTACCTTTACACTTCCAAAACGTCAGATGGTGGCCGGTATTTATGACATTTTCAATCATATTTGTGAACAGTATTTTTCCGGCGAGGATGACAATACCAGCGATTATATTAGCGAGGCATTGATGAAATCGGTTATTTACAGCTCACGTATTGCCATTCAGAATCCGGAGGACTATGAAGCAAGATCCAATATTATGTGGACAGCGACATGGGCGCTCAACACCCTTATTACAAAGGGGAAAGCTACTGACTGGATGGTGCATATGCTCGGTCAGTCTGTAGGTGCCTACACCGATGCTACGCATGGTATGACACTGGCTGCTGTTTCTCTGGCATACTATCGGTACATTTGTCCTTATGGGCTTGCCAGGTTCCGCCGCTTTGCAGTGAATGTGTGGGATGTTGATCAAAACGGTAAAAATGATGAACAGATTGCTGCGGAAGGGCTTTCTTGTATGGAAAGTTGGATGAAGGAGCTCGGACTCGTGATGAATTTGCGTGATTTGGGTGCTACGGAGGAAATGTTGGAAGGTATTGCAGGCGGAACTTTCATTATGGAAGGTGGATATAAAATACTGACTCATAATGAAGTGTTAGATATCCTGAAAGCCAGTATGTAAAATGTAATTCAATGGTTATGATTTTCTAAGAAACCTTTCCGGTTTCACAGAAAATGTTCCGGGCAATTTAATATGTAAAGAATACAATGGCGCTCTGCTTCGGCAGGGCGTTTTTTGGCGTGCAGGAAAGCGAATAGTGTAGAAATCAGAATTAAAATTTAGGGGATTGTATGATATAATCGGAGTAACAAATCGGTAGTTGTCGAGAAGATGCAAAAAGTACTGAGATTAGTTCAGTATTTTTTTAAACTAATTATTGAAGATCATTATTATAATGATTATAATAATACCAGAGTGGAGGATGAATAATCTATGAATAAGAGAATGCTAGGTAAAACAGGGCTTCTCGTAAGCGAGATTGGATTTGGTGGTGAATGGCTGGAACGACATCCGGAAGAAGAGTCTATAGAGCTTATCAGATATGCCTCAAAAAAAGGAATCAATATAATTGACTGTTGGATGCCCGATCCAAAGTCCAGAGATATTATTGGAAAGGCAATTCAGGGAAACAGGGAACAATGGTACGTTCAGGGACACCTGGGTTCAACATGGCAGGATGGGCAGTATGTTAGAACAAGAGAGATGAAGTATGTAAAACCTGCCTTTGAGGATTTACTTGAAAGACTGCAGACAGATTATATAGATCTTGGTATGATCCACTTTGTTGATACGTTAGAAGACTGGGAGTATATTCAGACCTCTGATTTCCTTAAATATGTTAAAGAGCTTCAGAAGAAAGGGATTATCAGGCATATAGGAATGAGTTCACATAATCCGGTGGTTGCTAAAATTGCTGTTAAATCAGGATTGATTGAAATGCTTCTTTTCAGCGTAAATCCTGCTTTTGATATGCTTCCGGCAGGTGAAAAACTGGATGATCTATTATCAGAGAATTACAAATATGGAGAAAATCTTTCGGGGATTGATACGGAAAGGGCAGAATTATATAGATTATGCGAAGAAGAAAATATAGGCATAACTGTGATGAAAGGGTTTGCCGGAGGCCGGCTTTTTGATGCGGACCGCTCGCCTTTTGGAGTTAGCCTTACACCTTTACAGTGTATTCATTATGCCCTTACGAGACCGGGAGTTGCATCTATCATGTGCGGATATGATACAGTGGAGCAGGTTGAAGAGGCTCTGTATTATGAAGAGGCCAGAGAAACTGAAAAAGATTATGCATCAGTTCTCGCAAACGCACCACTTCACTCCTATAAGGGGGAGTGTACTTATTGTGGACATTGTAAGCCTTGTCCGGTAGATCTGGATATCGCAATGATAAATAAGTATTATGATCTGGCAATTATGCAGCCTGAGGTACCTGCAACAATAAAATCGCATTATATGTTGCTTGCACATAAGGCATCGGAATGTCTGGAATGCCATGCATGTGAAACAAGATGTCCATTTAATGTTTCTAATTCGGAAAGAATGAAAAAAGCAAAGGAATTGTTTGAAGAATAATAGGAATAAAAAGGTGCATTATTATGATTAATTCATCTGATATTAGAAAAAAGAATAAAAAGACTATATACAAAACAATGCTTGATGGTCGCCATTATACGAAACAGCAGATATCAACTTTAACAGGGTTAAGCATTGCTACCTGTAATACTTTGCTTAATGATATGAAATCAAATAAAGAGCTTGATGTTGATAAAGAGAAAGAACTTCGTGGTGTTGGCAGGGGATCTACTCTCTTTGCAATCAGTTCAGAACATGAATATTATATTCTGATAAATATTCATGTTAGCAAAGGAAAAAGGATTACCGATTTCTATCTGGTGAATGCAATAGGAACTATTGTTGAAGAAAAGCAAAATACTTACGATAGTTTTGATCTGGATGACATGATTTTTGCAGTGAATATCATGAATGCCAAATATGGAAATGTAAAGCAGATTGTCATTTCTGTACCTGGAGTAATAGACGAGGACGAGGTTAAGTTTTGTGATATAGAAGAACTCGAAGGGGTAAAAATTGCCTCACATTTTACCGGAGCAACTGTCTGTATGATTTCAGTAATTAATGATATGCACGGAATTGTCTATGGATATCAGGCAGAGCGGAAGGATGAAAAAAGCGTTGTAACACTTGCAGGATTTACCAGTCATCTTCTTCCAGGCACAGTGACAATGCATAAAGGTCAGGTTATCAGTGGCAGTAATGGTATTGCAGGTCTTGTCGGCTTTATGCCGTTTGATGTTGATGTCGCTGAAATTCCAGGTATGATGGCAGAGGGAAAATGTTTTGATATTATAGCCAAAATCATCGGATCTATTATTGCGTTTCTTAATCCGAATGAGATTGTTCTTACGGGAGATCTGATCAACCGTAATATTGTAGCAGACCTGATTACTTATTGTAAAAGAAGTGTTCCTGAAGAGTACATGCCGGAGTTTATTATTGTTTCCGGCTTTGATGAGTATCTGTTCCGTGGAATGTTTCAGATCGCAGTTGATAATAAGATATTATAACAGAACTTGTAACAGGAGAAAAGAACAGGAGACAGAATCAATATGAAGATTAATTATAATGAATGGACATGGACAAGACAGCCAAAAGACTACAGCATCAGCGAAGATAAGATAGAGATCACTACGAATCCGCACACAGACCTATGGCAGAGAACCTACTATCATTTCCGTAATGATAATGCACCGGTCCTTCAGATGAGAACACAAGAGAAGTTTTTTTCTTTTGTCGTAAAAACAGAATTCCCGGAAAGCCATCATCGTTTTGATCAGTTTGGAATCTATGCATGTAGCCCTGAAGATTCGTCATTTAAGGCTATCTTTACAAATATGGAGTTGACTGATTGCAAATGGCTGGAACATAATGGGCAAAAAGCTGATAAAAACTTAATTTGAGAGGTGTTATTTATGACCGAATATGAAAAAATGCACAATGGTATGATTTATGATTGCCTTACAGAAGAATTAGGCGAAGCACAAAAGTATAGTCATCGTCTTTGTGAACAGTATAATAAACTCGGTGTTGATGATGGCGATGAAAAGCAAAAGATACTTCATCAACTTTTTCCAAATGATGATTTTGGTGGTTATCGTTCAATGGAAATACCTATTTTTATTGACAATTGCAAGGAAATAAGAATAGGCAAAAATTTTTATTCAAACATCCATTTTTCATTTATCGCTGGCAATACCGTCGAGATTGGCCACAATGTCTTTATCGGTCCTTATTGCACACTTGCAACGGGCATCCATTCCTTAATCGCAGAGGAACGTAGAATCAGCGTTGATGAAAATGGAGTTGCACACGATTTTGAATATGGTAAACCCATAATAATCGGGAATGATGTTTGGATAGCCTCGAATGTAACGGTTTGTGGCGGCGTTACAATCGGTGACGGCAGCGTTATCGGTGCAGGCAGTGTTGTAACAAGGGATATTCCGGCAGGTGTTTTAGCGGCTGGAAATCCGTGCAAGGTTATTCGTGAAATCACCGAAAAAGACAGTATGTATCTAAAAGTAAAGAGAGATTGAGAAATTCCAGTTTGTTGAATTCACAGGGGCAGAATACGGCATTTTAGGAGTATTTATTCGTCTGCCACGGCAGTATCTTGAAAAGTTCCGAAAAAGCCTGTAAAATCAATGATTTCACGAAGCGGAAAGGCACTTACTACACCACTACTACACCATTTTTGAAAGAGCCTTGAAATGACATGATTATGTGAAAATATGAGATATGATAAGGCGGCAGTTTACTAAAAAGGAAATTGCCACTTGCTTTATGAGTAGAGGGATGTATACCTTGCTTGCCATGATGAATAATATCCAAAGCTAGGCACAGCAGTCTTATCAAAAACGTTACAGCACATATTGACATTTATATGTATATCAAGTATAATAGCATTTTGAAAATCATCGGAGGACAGGTTTGCCGCAGCAAAATGGTTATCATAGTAATCTCCTGTCGATGAAGATGTCGGATGCGTCCGGTTATTGCATAACAGCATTAACCGGGCGTTATTTTTTTGCAAAGGAAGGTATCTTTATGAAGCAGAGAAACAAAAATCTCATTACTTACATTGTTCCCTCGGTGTTCGGGCAAATATGTTTTTTCCTGTTCACCATTATCGACGGTATATTCGTAGGGCGGGGCGTCGGTGAAAACGCACTTGGGGCAGTCAATCTCTGCCTGCCATTTGTCATGGTCGTGAATGCGCTTTACATGTTAATTACGATTGGCAGCGTTTCTGTAGCAGCTATTCGTCTTGGCCGGCATGACGACAACGGCGCAGATTATGCTTTTATGCATGCATTCGGGTTTATGTTGACGCTTGGTATCGTTTTAACTGCCATATCGGTTCCGTTCCACGGCGGCATCGCAAAGCTGCTTGGTGCAACTGAAGTTTACTATGAATATGTTTCGGATTATCTGTTCTGGTATTCCATATTCATCATCCCTGCTTCGCTGAACACACTGTTTCAGGCGTTTTGCCGGACGGACGGTTCACCGATGCTGGTAATGGCTGCAACAATAGCCAGTTCTTTGGCAAATATTTTCCTTGACTGGCTGTTTGTATTTCCGTTGCATATGGGTGTTTCCGGAGCCGCAGCAGCTACGGGTGTTTCTCAAGTTGTTGCTTTTTTCGTTGTTTTGTCCCATTTCGTTCTAAAAAAAGGGGAACTGCGCTTTTGTAGATGTCATTTGCAAATGCCTTTGATCGGGAAAATCATTCTCCGTGGCCTGCCGGAAGCAGTTTCACAGTTTGCAATGCCCGTAACAACGATTTGCATGAACTATGTACTCATTTCACGCATTGGGGAAATCGGCGTAAATGCATATTCCGTAATTGGATATGTCGCTTCTTTTTCACTTGCAATTTTTATGGGTGTATCAGAGGGGATTCAGCCGATGGTTGGACATACCTATGGAGAAAAAAACGAGAAAGACTTGAAGTTTTATTTTTATTCCAGTCTCATCATTAACTTTATGGGAAGCCTGCTTGTGTATGTAGCACTGTTGTTTGTTGGTGGTTCTGTTTGCAGATTGTTTGGCGTAAGTGGGGATACGCTGGCTTTCACTTTGCACGTCATGCCTATATACTCCATTGGCTTTATCATTATGGCGTTGAATACTGTTATCTCTATGTATCTGTATTCAACGAAGCGAACCAAAGAGGCACTGACCCTGAATGTGCTTCGTGGAATTGTTTTCACATCGATTGTTATTTTGCTGATGCCTGTCATTTTTGGCAATGAAGCAATATGGTATGCGTTTGCAGTTTATGAAGCAATAAGCCTTATTCTTGCAATTATACTTGTACGGATTTCAGAAAAAACAGGGATCATATTCAAATAAAGAAATAGGTACAACAAATATGAATGAAATCAATAATATAGAATTATTTGAACGAACGCCGGTTCCCAAAGCAGTTATGAAGCTGGCATTCCCCACCGTTTTAAGTTGTCTTGTCCTGGTAATCTACAATATGGTGGATACTTATTTTGTCGGGATGTTGAATGACCCGATAGAGAGTGCCGCTGTCGCATTGGCGGCACCAGTCATGTTAGCGTTCAATGCAATTACAAACTTGTTTGGAGTGGGTAGCTCTAGTATGATGAGCCGTTGTCTCGGCAGAAAGGATTATGAAGCGGTTCAAAAAAGCTCTGCATTTAGCTTTTATTGTGCATTGTTCAGTGCACTCCTATTTGCGGTAGGATGTACCTTGTTCCGGGAACCTTTGCTGATCGGACTGGGTGCGACCAGCGAAAATTTTCAGGCAACCGGAGAATATCTGAAGTGGACAGTCACTTGCGGAGCCGTTCCTTCCATCATGAATGTGATTTTTGACTATTTTGTGCGTTCTGAAGGAAATGCTGTTCAGGCAAGTATTGGAACGATGGGCGGCTGTCTAATGAATATTGTTCTTGACCCATTTTTTATTTTACCATGGGGGCTGAATATGGGTGCATCCGGTGCGGGTCTGGCTACATTCCTCTCAAACAGTGCAGTATGTATTTATTTCTTCTTTCTGCTGTACTGCAAACGGGGAAAAACCTTTGTATGCATCCACCCGGCAAAATTTACATTTGATAAAGAGATTGTAAAGGAAATCTGCACAGTAGGAATTCCGGCTGCAATTCAAAATCTATTGAATGTAACCGGAATGACGGTCTTAAATAATTTTGTGGCGGATTATGGTTCCACCGCAGTAGCAGCAATGGGAATTTCTCAAAAACTGAATACAATTCCGCAGTATGTTGCGTTGGGCTTTTCGCAGGGAATTATGCCGTTAATCAGCTATAACTATGGTGGAGAAAACGGGCGGCGTATGAAACAGATTATTTTATTTACGGCAAAACTTTCCCTGTCATTTATGATCGTTATGGCGTTTGGATATTACATAGGATCGGATCATTTGATTTCAGTGTTTATGAAAAATGAACAGATCATCAGCTATGGAGGTGCATTCCTGCGCGGGTTATGTATTGCTTTACCATTTTTGTGCATGGATTATCTGGCAGTCGGTGTCTTTGAGTCTTGCGGTATGGGGAAAAAGGCGTTTACTTTTGCTGTCCTGCGAAAAATTGTTCTGGAAATCCCATCGTTATATGTTTTGAACCGAATTTGGCCGATGTATGGTCTTGTATATGCACAGTTAATTTCTGAAACTATTCTTTCTGTTGCCGCTGTATTTGCAGTATTAAAAATAATAAAGAGAAACAATGCTGCATGCCAATAAAATGTAAAGCTGTTTGGATCGAGCAACGATAAAAATTAACAGAAAGAAAGGGGCGCTTTCATAACCGAATTTGAAAAATATCAAGAACATATCCAGTACACGCACAATGCTACTTCCCAAATTGGTGACATAATAGTCATAATCGGTAGACACTGTATTTCCCGAAAAGGTCATATACGGTTATAGTATGGTAAATAGATGGGAAAAGTATTCAGCAGGAGGTATTGATTATGGGAGAGCATATTTTCGAGCGGTTGGCTCGTGAAAGGAATATAACAGTAGAAGAAATGCGGGCGATTATTTCTGCCCGCATTGAAAAAGGATGGAATGATCCAAACATGGAGAAAAGGGCTCAATGGAGAAAGATACCTTGTGAGGGAGAAATCCCTACACCGGATGAATGGCTGCGTTATGTTGTTAGAAACTGCAGGCAGAGGGACGGGAAGATTTGTTGCGGTGGTATCCGAAACTCTGGGTATGATTGTAACACGACGATATCTGAGCTCTGCTAAAAGAAAACAGGCTAGAATCGCATTGATTCAGCCTGCTTCTTGCTTTGAGAGATTTTATAATCTGTTTTTTTCGCCCCACTCACACATTTCATCCAATATGGGTATTAAAGTCTTTCCCCTTTCTGTCAAACTGTATTCCACTTTTGGAGGAATCTGAGGATACTCTTCCCGATGAACAAGTCCGTCAGCTTCCAACTCCTTCAGAGTAGAACTAAGGGTTTTATAAGAAATACTTCCAATAAACTTTTTCATCTCGTTGAAACGGACAACGCCAAACCATGCCAGGGCATATAGAATAAACATCTTGTACTTTCCCTGTATCAAAGACATCGTATAGTTAAAGTCAGTGTCCTCTAACTTTGCATCCTGAATACATTCGATGCTCATATTTACACTCTCCTTTTAGTAAGTATTGAACTTTAATGTAAGTATCGCACTTCAATGTGCGTACTTGCTTTTGGCTTCATTCTTGCTATGATTATAATATCAGATGAGAGAAAAGTCAATCTCGTAAATCAAGGAGGATAACCTTATGAGCAAGAAAATTGTTGTAATTACCGGAAGCCCTCGCAAAAATGGCAACAGTTTTGCCATGACTGACGCATTCATCAAGGCGGCAGAAGCCAAGGGACACACTGTTACACGCTTTGACGCTGCCATGAAAAAAGTAGGCGGTTGCCGCGCCTGCGAAACCTGCTTTTCTACCGGAAAAGCCTGCACCTTTGACGATGATTTCAATTTCATCGCACCGGCGATTTTGGAAGCAAACACTATCGTGTTCACAATGCCTGTATATTGGTATTCTATTCCGGCACAAATCAAGGGCGTAATTGACCGCATTTTCTCTTTGGTTGTTGGCGGCAAGGACATTGCGGGAAAGGAATGCGCGCTGATTACCTGTTGTGAAGAAGATGATATGTCCGTTTTGGATGGTGTTCGCATTCCTATTGAGCGTATGGCAGCTTTGAACAAATGGAAGATGGTGGGCGAGGTTTTGGTTCCCGGCGTATTGAATGTCGGAGATATTGAAAAGACAGATGGCTGTAAAAAGGCGGCCGCTTTGGCTGATGCAATTTAAGGCGGCAAGTATGAGTAAGAAAATCATCATTTTGAATGGAAGCCCCCGTAAGCACGGTAACACTTCTGCTTTGACTGCGTCGTTTGCTAAAGGTGCTGTACAGGCGGGCAATCAGGTCACCGAGTTTCATCTTTCCGGTATGAAGATTAACGGCTTTGACCGGGTATTTGCCATTGCTGAATGCGATCCCAATTACCGCAACCCCAAAAAGCAGAGCGTGTTAATTATGGCTGCCGAGGGAGCGGGTTTCGAGGAAAGCGAACACTGGTACGACCACTTAAAAAAACACATTGGCTGGCAGAGCCTGGGCAAAGTGTTGTGCGGTTATGTGACCCAACCCGGCGATATTGAGGGCAAAAAAGAGCTAAATGATGCCTACGAATTAGGCAAATCTATAAAATAATCAAAAGGAGTTTTTATCATGGAAAAGATTACTTTACCAAAAGCGTCAAATCTGACGTCCCCCAACCCCGTTACTATCGTGTGCACACAAAAGCCTGATGGCAGTACCAACCTTGCTACAGTCTCTTGGTGGACATATCTCTCTTACAATCCGGGCATGATCGCTTATGCGATGGCAAAGACCTCTTACAGCGGTGAGATGGTTCGCAGCAATAAGAAAGTAATTCTCGCGATTCCCGGTGCAGAAATTGCGGATGCTGTGATGGACTGTGGCAGTACAACCGGCCGCAATACGGATAAGGTTTCCAAATTCAACATTGAGTTGGCGGAAGTGGAAGACAGCTCTATCAAAATTCCTGTACATAGCCGTGTTGCTATTGTTTGCAACCTGAGAGAATATCACGAAGTAGGTGATCACTACCTGTATATTTGTGATGTGGAACAGGTCTATGGGAATGCGGCAGAAGAAGCCGTCTTTGCTTGGAACGGTTATTCGCAAATTCGTCCTGCAAAATAAGGAACTATTATAGATTTCAACTATTCAAATTCAACAACCAATTTATGAAAGTGAGGAAATTCAGAATGAAAAACATTAACCTGAAAGATTACGAGGAAATTCGGCGCGTTGCACAGCTATATGTGGATGGATGTGCCAAAGGCGATGGCGACTATATGAAGCCTGCATTCCACCAGAGCGCTACTATCAACGGTGCGCCTATTCAGACCCTTTTTGACGGCGCAACGCAGGCTGGCAAAACCAATTCCAAAGGAATAATCGATATTCTGGATGTTGTGGGTGATATTGCAGTTATACGCATTACTCTGGGAAATTACTTTGGAGCGGACTATGTGGATTTTCATGCACTGAAGAAAGATGAAAGCGGTTGGAAGATCATGGCCAAGGTATTTACTGAGGCTTAATTGTGCAAAAGCAAACTGAATTAAGGGCAGCGAAATTTAAAGCTGCCCTGCCAGAAAAGGAGGCGTTTTATGACATTTTTGGAGCTTTCGGAAGAGAGGTATTCTGTCCGTTCATATTCAGACAGACCGATTGAACAAGAAAAGATGAATAAAATCCTAAGAGCAGCGCAGCTCGCACCCACGGCAGTAAATTATCAGCCGCAGAAAATCTACATTTTGAAAAGCCAGCAGGCCATCCAGAAGATCCGGTCAATCTGTTCTTCGGCGTATGATGCTCCAGTTGTACTTCTTGTTTGCATTGACGAAACTTTAGTTTGGAAGCATCCACGAGAGCGCGGATATACGACGAGCGAAATGGACGCAAGCATTGTATGCACACATATGATGCTAGAAGCGTGGGAATTGGGAATTGGATCAGTATGGGTCCGAGCCTTTGATTCCCGGCAGGTAGCAAAAGAGTTTGAACTTCCAAAACATATCAAACCTGTCTGCCTGCTTCCTATTGGTTATCCGTCAGCAGAAAGTACACCATATGCACCGTGGCATAATGTGTATAGGAGCATTGAGGAAATGACCGAAGAACGATAGTCGTCATGTTTTCGGTATTGGTCATCATACTGTTGATATTCGTGTTTGCAATTTTCTTCTTGAGCATATTTGCACCATCCGGGAGTAACAAGCGATTTTGGATGACTGTCAGGAAAATGGGGAACGTTCTGGATCAGGTTTGCTACTGGATATTCAACCTTTTTGGAATTATAGCAATTATGTATATTCTCTGGTCAATACTTCACGGGATAATTAGCCGTTAGAAAGGAAGTGGCAATATGGCAAATATTATTATTGGCGTTGTAATTGCAGCTATCATAATCTACACCATCGCATGGATGATAAAAAACGTGAAAAATGGAAAGTCATTCTGTGGAGCCGATATTGGGGAGCCGCTAAACATAACAGAAAATCTTGCAAAAAAAAGAAGCTGAGGTGAGTTATTTGGGAATCACGAAAATACTACGATGGGGGAAATGTTGGAATATGACAGAGGCATCGCATATATTCTGATGCAATCTGGGATGCATTGTGTCGGCTGCCCATCGTCCATTCATGAATCACTGGAAGAAGCCTGCGCTGTGCATGGACTGAACACAGATAGCGTTTTGAATTCTATTCAGGAATACCTTTTATCAAGAGCGGGATAACTTTTTTTCTTTTAATACAGTTATTGGTGCGTTCATTAACATGGCAAATTATCTGTCTAAAGGAACAAACTTTAGTACAACATAGGCCCTCCAAACCGGAGGACTATTTTCTGCAAGTCTTGAAAAAGCCTTATTCTGCGGGCATTTCCGCACTTTCGTGTTTTCTTTGTTCTAAGCTCAAATCCCGGATACTCGTGGAAAATCTTATTTCTTAGCCGTGGCAGAGGTCATGCCCGGAAAGACGCACACCCTTGAAATGCTGTCATGCAGAGCAGAATAACCGCTAAAAAGTTTACCTGCTCGGAAGCATGCCATAAGAAACATTTTAGCGCCAACCGCATAAAATCAAAGGAGGTTATCCAAATGGATGTAAATAGTTTATCACATACAAAATGGAATTGTAAGTACCATATTGTTTTTGTACCGAAGTTCCGAAGAAAACTTGCGTATGGGAAGTTAAGACAGGATATAGCTAATATATTGAGTATTCTATATTTGGAAATAGACATTTTTGGTGCAGAGGATACTATGTCGATATGGTAGGAAAAAATGCGAAAAAGATTCAAGAGTATATTCAAAATCAATTGAAAGAAGATTTAGAATATGACCAAATGACACTAAAGGAGTATATAGACCCGTTTACGGGTGAGCCAGTAATAGCGAACAAATCACCGACTAAGCCGGTGGTTCTGATTTCCCGTGTCGAAAATGGTCGGGAAAAGGAAATATAAATTTTTCAACTTTTTTCCGTAAACCTTTCCGGTTTGCTTATGCGGGATGTGTTTTAGATAAGCGAGGAGGCGAGAAAGCACAAGCTTACATCTGCGGAAGAAGGAGGGATGGAAGGATGAGAACTCCCTCTGAGAGAATAAAAAGTTTATTGCAAATGTTTGATTCCTTTTGCGTGACTGTAATTCGGAACTTCAGCGGAAATTTAAAGCGGGCAGCGGAAAACAGACGGAAACAAGACGGTACTGGCGAGGAGCCGGTGGAATACCTGATTGAATTATTAAGCTATACCTACTGCAGCAACATGGCGAAGTCCGGCATGTATCCAAAGATGCTCCAATACCTGATGGGGCATTCGGACATCGGCGTGACGCTGAATACCTACACGCATCTTGGATTGGAGGATGCCGCGGATGAATTGAAGCGGATGGAGGAGCTGGCAGATGCCAGAAAGAAGCTGGAAAAGGTCGAGGGAGAGAATCCAGTTTCGCAGAAAATGTTCCGGGCAATTTGAAAACGAGCTGCAAACTGCGGCTCATTTTTCATGAGCAAGTAGCGAAACGGATTGTGAATACCCGCTGCTGTAGGAAAGAACACAATGGCGCTCTGCTTCGGCAGGGCATTTTTGGGGCGTGCAAGGAAGTGGATGGTGTAGAAATCAGAATAGGAATTTAGGGGATTATATGATATAATCGGAGTAACGA
>CABRLU010000039.1 GCA_902471845.1 uncultured Lachnospiraceae bacterium
TTTGCAAATAGTCGTAAAATGCCTGTTCCTCAGAAACGACATTCTCTGTTTCATCCATACTTTCTGCGGCCGTCTGACTCTCCGCCGCTGCTCCTGTCTCCGCCTCTGTATCCGGGCTACCGCAGCCGGCAAGAAGCACCGCCAAAACGGCTGCCCCTGATATAAACATCATTATTCTTCTTTTTTTCATTTTATTTTTTCCTCTTTTTCACCGGCTTTTTTCGAACAGCATACCCAAATCCGCCCAGATGCCGTCCCAGTCCATAATACTGGCCATGGGAGTACACCAGCGGAGCCGCTTTCTCCAAATGAAATGTTCCCTTCTCATCCATATACTGTTCATCCACATAGACCGCCGTCACTTCAGCCATAAACATGTCATGACTGCCCAATTCCATCACATTGGTGACCCGGCATTCGATGGATACGGGACTTTCTGCGACCATCGGCGCATACTCGAGTTCTCCCTGTACCGGCGTCAATTTCATTTCCTTAAATTTATCCATATCCCGACCGGAGCGCACACCGCAGAAATCTGTAGCCCACGCCAGCTTTTCCGTCGTCAGATTGATCACATATTCTCCCGTTTCCTGAATCATATGGTGGGAATAACGTTCCTTACGGACAGACACATAGACCATCGGCGGATCGGAACAGATTGTCCCGGTCCATGCTGCTGTCATCACATTAGTATTCCCTGCTTTATCCCCACAGCTGACGAGTACCGCCGGCAGAGGATAGACCATATTTCCCGGTTTCCACTTCTGTTTTGCCATAATATCTACTCCTGCAATGTTCCGACCATCTTTGGAATGAACTGTTTCTTTCTGGAAACCATATTGTCAACAAACACACTGTCTCCATCCTTTGTCACTGAAACGCCAAAGCATCTGGAAGCCACCGAAAGCGCCTCTTCATCTGAACAGAGTACCAGCGTAGACTCGTCGAGAATATTCGTGAGCATAAAGAAAATCATATCCAGTCCGTGTTCTGCCTTCGCCTTTGGAAGCATGTTGGACAGGCGGGCGTGAATCTTCTTTAATTCCCGGGCATCGAGAGACGTAATCTGTCCCACGCCGAACTGGGTATCGCCTGCGGAGAATTTCTTGAAATCCTGATAGAAGATATCCGCATCGGATTTGCTCTTTAAGTCACTTCCGGCCTCAAACATCTGCATGCCGTATTCTTCCACCTCAATACCGGCGATTTTCGCCAGAGCTTCTGCAGCCATACGGTCCAGCGGCGTGCAGGTCGGCGAACGGTACAACAGCGTATCGGAAATAATGGCAGAACACATAAGTCCTGCTATATTAGCCGGAATCTCCACCTTATTCTCCCGATACATCAAATAAATGATCGTTGACGTGCATCCCACCGGCTGGCACCGGAAAAATACCGGTTTCATACTCTGAACATAACCGAGCTTATGATGGTCCACAATTTCCATGATCTCACAGTCAAATATACCGTCCACGGCCTGTCCGGCTTCATTGTGGTCGACCAGAGCCACTTTCTTTTTATCCAGGTCAATGAGATTGTGCCGGGTAAACATTCCGACAACCTTCCCCTGATTCGTCACAATCGGAAATGCCCGATGACGGTTTTTGGCCATAACTTCCTTTACATCGTCAATAAAATCGTCCTTTTTGAAGGTCTTCATATCCTTAACCATAAAATGGCCGATGGCCATACTCTGGTTGATCAGACGGGCGGCGATAAAGGTATCGTAAGGTGTACGAATGATCGTACAATGATGTTCTTCCGCCAGTTTCAAAATCGTATCACTTGGCTGAGTATTCATGCTGATAATGAGACATCCCGCATTCATCTCAATGGCACAGAGCTGTGACTCATAGCGGTCTCCCAACATGACCATGTCGCCGTCCTCGATATATTCTTCCATCAGGTCCGGATTGGCCGCCGCAATCAAAATCTTGCCTTTTTCCACGACGCCTTCCGGGTCTCCGACAAGCATCTCCCCGTCCAGTGTTTCCAGAATATTCTTATAAGGCGTCCGGTTTTCCGACAACACCCGGCTGTCATAAACACCCATATAGGTTTTTGCAATATCGCCTTTAGTAATCAAACCGAGAAGCTTTTTATCATCATCCACAATCGTCAATGTGGATACCTTCTCTTCCTGAAGCCGCTGCCAGGCTTCACGGATAGACATATCCGGACGTCCGCTGTAAGACGGCGAAATCTGCACATCCTTCACCTGGGTGCGCACATCCTGCATATAAATCGGAACCTCCGCCTGAAATCTTTCCAGAACAAAAGCGGTCTCCGAATTGATCTCCCCGGCCCGGGCCGGTACATAATTCATTCCAGTCACATTTTTCCGCAGATAAGCATAGGCAATGGCGGAGCAAATGGAATCTGTGTCCGGATGTTTATGTCCAATGACGTAAATTTTTTCCTTTTTCATCTCTGCATCCTCCTGCTACTGCTGCAATACGGCAGTCAACTTTGGTATCAACTGTTTCTTTCTGGATACCACGCCTTCCAAATCAATATAGTTTGCCTCTGCCTCCTTGCGGAAACTGTTTTCCACAAGCATTTTGGCATCATTTCCCACAAAAAGAAGCCGTGTAGACTCTTTCAGTATATCCGTCAGCATAAAGAAAATCATCGGAATTCCGGTTTCATTCATGGCAGATTCCATGTAAGCCAGCAGCCGGTCCTGAACACTTAAAAGTTCCTCTCGATTCATGGACGTGATCTGTCCAACGCCATAAGGTGTATCGCTGGCTACAAATTTCTTATAATCCTGATAGAAAATCTCCGAGTCTGCCTTCTTTCTGAGCTGACTGCCTTCCTCGAACATCTTCATGGCAAACTTTTCGATATCGATTTCTGCAATTTCCGCCAGATGCTCAGCCACCATTTTATCCATCTCCGTACAGGTCGGCGACCGGAACATTAATGTATCCGAAAGAATCGCTGCGCACAAAATGCCGGCAATTTCTTTTGAAACCGGAATCTGATTTTCCATGTACATTTCATAGACGATCGTCGCCGTACATCCCACCGGTTCATTACGCACCTTGACCGGGCGGATGGTTTCTACCGTACCCAGTTTATGATGATCGATAATCTCCATAACTTCCGCCTCATCCACTCCGTCGGCCGCCTGGTCCACCTCATTATGATCCACGAGAATGACTTTCTTTGTGTTCATGTCGATCAGCGTACGCCGCGAGATCATTCCCGTATAGCATCCCTCGTCATCTACTATAAGGAAATCCCGATGCCGCTTATTCAGCATAATTGGTTTAATATCCGCAACAAAATCACTTTCTCTGAAAGAAATAATACCCTCTTTAATCATAAAATAGCTGACAGGAATACTCTGATTGATAGAACGGGTCACCGTATAAGTGTCCGCCGGGGTACAGATGACCGCACATCCGTTTTCTTCCGCCAATTTACAGATGGTCCGTGAAGCTTTCGCCCCATCACAGATAATGATACAGGACGCCCGATTTTCAATAGCGCTCAGCTGAGCTTCGTACCGGTTTCCAAGAATGACCAGATCATCTTCTTTTATAAATTCATCAATCACGCTCAATGTAGCTGTCGATACCACCAGCTTCCCCTTCGTCAAACGTTTGTCGGCATTTCCGACAACCAGTTCTCCCTTTAATGTCTCAAGGATATTCGCAATCGGTGTACATGCTTCCGATAAAATCTGGTTATCCAATACAGACATATAAGCGCCCGCAATATCCGATATGGTAATCAGTCCCTGAAGCTTTCTGTCGTCATCGACAACAGCCAGCGTAGAGGTTTCTGACTGGCGCATGATCTCCCATGCTTTCTTCAACGAATAATCTGCAGCAATTCCCGGAATCCGCCGGATATTGATATCCCCCACCTGTGTCCGGATAGCACTCATATATTCCGGCACTTTCTGCTGAAACTTTTTCAGGACATAATTTGTTTCCGTGTTGATCTGTCCGGCTCTGGCCGGTACATAGACCGCATTTGCACTCTCCTCACCTTCAACAAGAAAATCCTGATACCGTTCCACAGACTCTCCCTGATGCATTCTGGCAAGAATTTCATTTTTGAGTGAGGCATAGGCAATCGCCGAACACACTGAATCTGTGTCCGGATTCTTATGTCCGATGACATAGACTTCCTTTTGTCTCTTTACTTCCATAGTCATACTTCTCCTTTTAATCAACCTAAGCGTATTTTAGCATATATATACCAAATCCATCGTATTTTTTTCAAAACAAAAGCTCTGCCCGGATTTCCGAACAGAGCTTGTCTCTCATACTTACAGACGTTTCAACAACGCTTCTGTCAAATCTTCATACCCTGGTTTTCCAAGAAGCGCGAACATATTTTTCTTATAGCTTTCAACGCCTGGCTGATTAAACGGATTTACACCGAGAACATATCCGCTGACACCGCAGGCGAATTCATAGAAATAGAACAATTCGCCGAGATAGAATTCATTCTGTTCCGGAATATGCACCATCAGATTCGGAACGCTGCCGTCCGTATGTGCAAGAACTGTACCGTTCATCGCACTCTTATTGATGAAATCCACATTCTTTCCGGCCAGATAATTCAGGCCATCCAGGTCTACCGGTTCTTCTTCAATCAAAATCTCATGTTTTGGAGTTTCCACTTCCAGAACAGTTTCAAACATAATACGTGCACCGTCCTGAATAAACTGTCCCATGGAATGTAAATCTGCTGTCAGTGTAACGGATGCCGGGAAAATACCTCGCTGATCTTTGCCTTCACTTTCTCCGTAAAGCTGTTTCCACCACTCACCAATGTATAAAAGAGATGGTTCGTAACTGCAGGTAATCTCTATAGATTTTCCTTTACGAAGCAGAATATTACGGATAGCCGCATACTGTAAAGAATCATTTTCTTCAAATTCATTTTCAAGACAGCGTTTTCTTGCGCTGGCCGCACCGGCCATCAACTGGTCAATGTCCGCGCCGCTGACTGCGATCGGCAGAAGACCTACGGCTGTCAGCACGGAGAAACGTCCGCCTACATCATCCGGCACAACAAAGGTCTCATAGCCTTCCTCTGTAGCCAGATTCTTTAAAGCTCCCTTTGCCTTGTCCGTCGTACAGTAAATACGTTTGGCAGCTTCTTCCTTGCCGTATTTTGTTTCGATCAGTTTCTTGAAAACCCGGAAAGCCACTGCCGGTTCGGTTGTTGTTCCGGATTTTGAAATCATATTGATTGAGAAATCTCTGTCTCCGATAACATCGATCAGATTGCTGATATATGAACTGCTCAGATTGTTTCCAACAAAATAAATCTCCGGTGTCTTACGCTGTTCTTTTGGCAGTATATTGTAAAAATTATGCTGTAAAAATTCAATTGCTGCTCTTGCTCCCAGGTAGGAACCGCCGATACCAATCACAAGCAATACTTCCGAATCACTCTGAATCTTGGCCGCCGCTTTTTTAATCCTTGCAAATTCTTCCTTGTCATAATCTACAGGGAGGTCAATCCAGCCCAGGAAATCATTGCCTGCTCCCGTTTTGCTGACGAGAACTTCCTTGGCATCGCCAACCAGTTTTTTCATCAATTCAACTTCATCAGCACGAATAAACGGTGATGTTTTCGAATAATCAAATGTAACCCCTTTTGCCATGTTGTTTACCTCCATAAGTATTTAAATATTCTTATTTATCATAATACCAAAATGGCCGCATTTTATCAATGATTTAATCATTTTTCAACACAAAAATTCTTTCAGGACATCTTCCACGATCTTCGCATCTACCGCATCATCTTTTCGGTTCAAATCGCTTTCTTCGCTAAATCCGTCATAATAATACTGGCTGTTTCTCTCTTTGCGCCGACCGGTTCCCGTGGCTGCGATCTCCTGCAGCGCCCGTTTATACTGCTCCGGCGCCACCTTCCCTGCCTGACCTTTATAATCCTGAGCCAGCTTATTACTGAGATAGTTGTCCACATAATCTGAAATACTGTTTGTCAGCATCGTCTCTTTCGCCCTGAAATCCATAAACATCAAAAGTCCGCCCAGAATAACCGTCCCCACAACAGATACTCCGAAAATTACGGATATCCGATAGAGTTCCTCTCCCCGGGTCCACCGATACATCAGATTGCCGCCGCCGATTGCAAGCATCCCCGTCATTATAAGATAAGGCAGCCGGCTCCAGCTCTGAAGTGAAAAGGGACCTACACGGAATTTTTTTATGTAGCGCCCGATCAACGCCTGTGTATCCTCCGGACGCATACCAATTTTGTAATAGCTCGTCACTTTCAGTTTAATGTATTTAATCAATCGCTGATTGGAGGTTCCCATCAAATCAGCTTCGCGTATCAGTCTTTTGTAAATTCTTCCTGTCATCCATAAGGTAAATAATCCGGCCGCCAGCAGTATGGCTTCCGCATACATTGGAATACCCTGTCCCAAAAACCAGTTTCTCATTTTTGTGAACTCCTTTCATTGATTAAGATAGTTCCATTATAATATCAATGAAAAGACAAAATCTATTCAAATTGGTCGGGCATATTTTACATATTTCTCAGCATTCCTGTCACCAGATGCACCGTATGCTCAATCGCTTTCATCTCAAATTCACTGTAATCCATTTCCGCACTGCCGTCAGCTTTATCAGAAATCGCCCGGATAATAACAAAAGGAACATGATTCAGCCATGCCGCCTGAGCGATCGCCGCTCCTTCCATCTCCGTACAGTAGCCGTCAAACATCTGAATCAGACGCTCCTTTACATCATGGTCCGAGATAAACTGATCACCGCTGACAACCCGGCCGCGGAAAACCTGAATATCCGGATTGACTTCCCGGCAGACCTTTTCCGCCAGATTCACCAACACCTCATCCGCTTTAAATACCGATGTTTCCATCCGGGGAATCACTCCGGGTTCATAGCCAAATCCCGTTGCATCCATGTCATGCTGGAGCGCGTCTACAGAAAGAACAATATCGCCGATATTAATGACATTTTTCAGGCTTCCGGCCACACCTGTATTAATAATCGCTTCCGCCTGAAAAACGTCGCAGAGAATCTGGGTGCAGATGGCCGCATTGACCTTGCCAATACCGCTGCGCACGACGATCACCGACTGGTCCCCGCAGATTCCACGACAAAATTCCATTCCCGCAATTGTCCGTACTTCCTGAATCTCCATCATTTCTTTTAAAGCGGCCACTTCTTCTTCCATGGCCCCGATAATTCCTATTTTTTTCATATCTGATCATCTCCTGATTCCAATTTGCTTTTACTATGATAACACAAACCTATTCCCGGGAGAAGTTCTAAATTTTATCCTTCCGCCTCAAAAGAACTTCAAAATTTCACTGGCCTATATATATTGCTTCTGCTATAATAGGATGGAAATAAATTTAAGAATAGGAGTGATTTACATGCGGCACTTAAATAAACATACATGTTCCAGAGCTGTGGACTTTGAAGTAGAAAATGGCATTGTTACCAGTTGTCAGTTCATCGGCGGATGTGATGGAAATACGAAAGGCGTTGCGGCTCTTGTTGTCGGACGTCCGGTAGACGATGTTATCCAGCTTCTTTCCGGTATTGACTGCGGCGGCCGTGGTACATCCTGTCCGGACCAGTTAGCCAAAGCACTGCAGGAGTATAAAAACTCCGCTTCTGCTCAGGAGGTCTGAAAAGATGAAGAAAATAGTCCTGACCGGCGGAGGCACAGCCGGACACGTTACACCGAATATCGCTCTGATGCCGGCTCTGAAAAAAGACGGTTATCAGATTTCCTATATCGGTTCCTACGACGGCATCGAACGCCGGCTGATTGAGGAATTAAACGTTCCGTATTATGGAATTTCCTCCGGAAAACTCCGTCGATACTTTGATGTAAAGAATTTTACGGACCCATTTAAAGTTGTCAAAGGATATTTTGAAGCACGAAAGATTTTGAAAAAACTGAAACCGGACGTAGTCTTCTCGAAGGGTGGTTTTGTGAGCGTTCCTGTGGTTCTGGCCGCAAAAAGCTGCAAAATTCCGGCGATCATTCATGAATCGGATATGACGCCCGGACTTGCAAACAAGCTGGCCATTCCTTCCGCATATAAAGTCTGTCACAATTTCCCGGAGACTGCAGACAGTCTGCCTGAAGGCAAAGCCGTTCTTTCCGGCTCACCGATTCGTCAGGAACTCCTGACTGGAAATCGTCTCAAAGGTCTTCAGCTCTGTGGATTTAATGATGAAAAACCGGTAATCCTTGTTATCGGCGGAAGTCTTGGCGCTGCGGCTATCAACGAAGCCGTGCGTAAGGCCCTTCCCGTTCTCCTGCCTTCCTACCAGATCATCCATGTCTGCGGAAAAGGCAAGGTGGACGCATCCATCAAAGACCGACCGGGATACATCCAGTTTGACTATGTCAAAGAAGAATTGAGCGATTTGCTTGCAGCTGCGGATCTGGTCATTTCCCGAGCCGGTTCCAATGCCATCTGCGAATTTCTGGCTCTGAATAAACCAAATATTTTAATTCCGCTGCCAGTAGGCGCCAGCCGCGGCGACCAGATTCTCAATGCCGCCTCTTTTGAAAAACAGGGTTTCAGCTATCTGCTCCCGGAAGAAATGGTAACGGACGAATCTCTGTCCAATGCGGTCAACGAAGTTTTCGAAAACCGTGAAGCCTATATTCAGGCTATGAAATCAAATACGGCATCCAACGCGATTGACATCATCGTAAATCTGTGTGATGAAGCCGTCAAAAGTCGAAAAAAACGAAAAAAATAAAAAAATCCGGCGTCCTTTTTCCATACATTTTTATGTAAGGGAAAGGACGCCCTTTAAATTCCCCGACAATCAATTATATATCTGCCGCTTTTTCCGGCGGTGTCAACGGCAGAATCAAAATAAATTTAGTTCCAATTCCCGGTTTGGAGTATACCTGTACGGCACCTCCGTGAGCATTCATAATATTTTTAACAATCGTCAGGCCAAGGCCGGTACCGTCGGATTTATAAGTTACAAAAGGCTCAAAAATCGTCGATAAACGACAGGCATCCATACCGCTTCCCGAATCGCTGACCGTCACTACCAGCCGGTTCCAGCGGGATTTCACGTCAATAACAATCTGATCTCCGCTCCGGGTTGCTTCCAGTGCATTTTTTATCAGATTGATAAAAACCTCCCGGATTTTCAGTGAATCACCCATGATAAATTTTTCGTCTGTTTCAAAATTTAATGTTAATTCTTTTGTCTGTGACTGGGCTGTGGAATAAAAAGATGACACAATATTTGTCAGAAATTGTCGAATATCTATTTGAGAATAGTGAAGTGTTTGACTTGAATTTAATGAAGATAATTCAGAAAGTAACTGGGACATGTAATTGATATCCAAAAGTAATTGGGGCCACAGAGGGTCATTGGTTACCTCCGGGTAATGATTCCCAATGAGTTGAAGCGTGCTGTGAATTAACGTCAGCGGATTCCTGAGCTCATGAGAAATTGTCGACAGGGAAAGCACCGGTTGTTCGCGCATAAAGGTCTTCCTTTCTGATTTTTTTTCCAATTTATCATAATTTATGCGTGGAATCAAATATAATTGGCTGACATTTCCCGACACGATGCGGCACAGACATTTAAATTTATTTTGAATTCGGAATAGACATTTTTCATAAGGTGAACTATTATTAAAGTATCCCGATAGTTTATACTGTTAAGATTGGAGGATTCTGAATAATGAATAGTGATTGTATTTTTTGTAAAATAGCCAACGGGGAAATTCCTTCCTCAACCATTTATGAAGATGAGATGTTCCGGGTCATTCTGGATTTATCTCCGGCCACAAAGGGACATGCCCTCATTCTTCCGAAAAAACATATGGCCAACATTTTTGAGATGGATGAAGAAACCGCTGAAAAAATTTTTGTTCTTGCTTCACGTATTTCTAAAGCAATGAAGGAAGCACTGAACTGCGACGGCCTTAACATCATTCAAAATAATGGTGAGGTTGCCGGTCAGACCGTTTTTCATTTCCATATGCACATTATTCCGCGCTATAATGATGACGGCCAGCATATTAACTGGGTTCCGGGCACCTCGGAAGCAGCGGAAAGAGATGCTATTGCTCAACAGATTAAAATCGTTTTAAACAAATAAGCAGGGAGAGACTTCACCCATGAAAATTAATCTTGAAGAAATCAGCAGCCTGTGCGGCAAAGATTCTGAGAATCACCCTCTTATCCGTGGCATGTGGATCGAACCCGGTGCCATTTCAAAAATAAAGGGCATTATGGAAAAGGAAGGCTGGCAGGAGCCTGTTATTATATGCGACCAGAATACCTATTTTCTCGGAGACCCTCTTCTGGAAAATATGGATAACTATGACCTGATCTGTCTGGATCCGGAAGGTCTGGCCGCCGATGAACGCAGTGTTTCTCTGGCCCAGAATAAGATTCCGGCAACAGCGGACTGTATGATTGCTCTTGGCAGCGTAACGATTCACGATATTACCCGTTACCTCAGCTGGCAGTACCATCTGCCATTTATCTCCGTGCCGACAGCGGCCAGCGGAGAAGGGTATACCACATGTATATCTGCGGTTATCCGCAAAGGTGTCAAAGGTGATGTCATTGCCGCTGCTCCAACCTATCTGTTTGCGGACACAGATATTTTTGCGGCAGCACCACAGCGATTGACCGCGGCTGGTTTCAGCGACCTTATGGGCAATTACATCGCTCTGGCTGATGCACAGATTTCAGCTCTCATCACTGGTTCCGCCTTTAATCAGGAACTCTGTCATGCCGAAGTTACTCTTATGCAGCAGGTAATTGAACAGATTGACGCTCTGGCCGCCGGCGATCCTTCCAGCTGCGAGCAGTTGCTGTACGCTCTGATTCTTCCCGATATGGAAATTGGTTTTTATGAGGCCGCACGCCCGCTGATGGGGGCCGAACACCATCTGTCCCGATATCTGGATATCTCTGTAAAGCAGCCAAAATTGAACGCTGTCCACGGAGAAAAAGTCGGTGTCGGCACACTGCTCTGCCTTAAAGCCTATGAAACTTTCCGGACAGCTCTGGAAAAATGTCAACTTATTCCGGTAAAACATTTTCCATCAGCCAAAAGAGAAATTCAAAAGGGCTTCCAGGACGAAGAAGTCTGCGAGTCTGTCACCGCATTAAATACACCGGATCCAATGGTAAATATTACCAGTGAGCAGGTACTTCAGCACCGCGAGGAAATTCTTCGAATTCTTGGAAAACTTCCATCAGCTGCTCACCTTGAAACCTGGTTTCGTAAAATGGGCTGCAAAATCCATATTGAGGAACTCGGTATTCAGGACAGCATCATCCGGGAAGCCATGACATATGCGCCTTATGTTTCCCGTGATATCACACTGCTTCGTTTAATGAAATTATTTGAAAACTTTTAACACCACTGGCAGATGAATTCCAAGTCTGCCAGTTTTAATATGTCTCCCGTATTTAAGGTATAGGCTTTTCCTGGCGTCAGGCGTTCATCATTCCGATAGGTTCCATTGGCCGAACTCAAGTCGACAACCTTCACCTCCCGGATATGGCCTTCAAGTCGGGCATGAATCCGGCTGATTTTCGGACAATCCAGACAAGCATCTGCCTCATCCACATTCCTCCCCAATAAAAACGGGAAGTTTTCCACTCGAATCACCGGCATTTCTGTTTCCCCCGCCGGAATTAATACAAATGTTTTTTTCACTTCTGATTCCGGATTCAACGCCTCTGAAAGGCCTTCAAGCATCGGACAGGTATCCGCCCCGATTCCTGTATGGGTATAAAAGCCGTCACATATATCCGGATTATTTTTCCTGCGTCCATAAATCATCTTTTTTATCTTTTCCGCCAGACGATGTGTCCATTTCCGTCCGACGTTTTCGCCTGCTGCCTCCGCCGACCATGCCCCGATCTCTTCCTGAACCACCGCGGCATTCGGTTCCGGCAACAGACATTCCATAGCAAGGATATCCATAAGTTCCTCCGCCGAACAGTTTTCACCATGAACCTTCTGATAAAATGTATACGCCCATAAAACAGCCTTTTCATTGGAATAATCCACATAATTAAGCCACTCCTCCGACAATTTCTCCATTTGCCGCCAGAAATCCTCTCCATATCCCGGTATATAAACATAGGCCCACTCGCTGCCGGCGCCAAAAATATAGGCCATCTCCACAACCAGATTTGACGGGTCCAGAAGATACTCGTCCACTGTCCCCATCAACCGGACAAGTGATTGTATAAAACAGGCTATATGTTCGCAGGTCATCCGGCCACCGGCCAGCGTTTCCAGATAGGAGGACTGGTGATCTAATAGATACACAAGCCCCTTCTCGTCATTTTCCTCAATTTCGTAAAAGTTAAGCAGCCCGGGAATTGAATGCCTGCACAACAGTATTTCTTCGTACCTTTCTCCATAATGACCTTCCCGATTTACCCACAGATATGTATTTTTTAAATCCTTGCTCCGGCGGTGTTCACGATTCATCGGTTTCATCCTCCTGATTTTTTTGATTCCTTCGGGGTAAATCTCTGCTCCGAAAGACCACGGACGAGGCTCTTACTTTACAAGGAATCTCATATTTTCCAATTTGAAAGTCTGTCTGGATTTCCACCTGCATCTCTCTTCCCGAAAGGCTCTGTGACGCCCGAATACTGCGAAGCTCTCCACAAAAAAGCCGTCCCTGAAGCATACGACATCCCATGTCTTCAATAACACCAAAATCCACCGTTCCACTCTGCTTCATCAACTCATAATCCACCTCTCGAATTTCCGGATGAAGAAATCGTCCGGCCCAAAGGCTCCCATATCTGGACAGCTCGTCCGCCGTACTTTGCATAACGGCCCGGTCATGTCCATAAAATCCAAGCAATATGACCAATCCTGTGATCAGACATATAAAACTGATAATTAATGTTCCTTCCACGGTATAACTGCCACGTCCTTCCCATTTCATAATAACCACGCTCCTACATAACCCACGGCTAAAAACGGCGCACAAGCCACTTTCGACTTTCGGTGAAGCTTTCCGGATATCATCATTCCAACTGAAAAAATAAAAATCACGGTTCCGGTAATAGCCAGCATCCGGCCGCAAAAGTTTATGCCCTCCAACACCCCGATACCGCTGATTAAAAAACTGTCGCCTGCGCCTATGCAATTGCCAAACAATTTTCCTGCCAGAAAACTGATTGCTCCCGGAAGCCACCCAAGCAGCCATACCGCATTCGATATATCCCCCGATACTACTCTGGCAATGATACCGGCAATGATCAGACATATTCCCGGTAAAAACCGGATTTGTTGTGTTTTAATATCCCTGTAAATAGGATAAAGCACCAATAACATACTACATATATGTTTTACAGTCATTTCTATTCTCCTCCCCCGCTGCAGCGGCTGCACGGTGCACATCCGCTCATAACAGCCTCTTCTCTGGTCATTCTCTGAACACTGCGTTTCAGTCCACTGCATCCCAGACGGCTATGATAACATTCCCCCGACTCTGTCACATAATAGGTCGTACCAGTGTCCGACCCGCTCCGAGCACACCTTTCGCATGGTGGATAGCGCTTTGCTTCATCTACTCCGACCATATAGATTTTCAGCTGAATATGACTGCACATCCGGTCTTCATGATACACACGCCCGTATTCGGTCACATAAACATTTTCATATGTCTCTTCCATCCCTGAAAAGTCCGTATCCTGAGAATACCCGGTCCAGGCCCGGATAAAAACAGAATTTTTCATGGGAATACCCGGAATCGGAATAAGACCTTCCAGAATCTCCACCCGATACTTTACATGAAACTCCAGCCATTCATCCCCTTCCAGTATTCTGGAATCTGAAAAGTCATATTCTGACACCGAACGAACACCTCCGGTCTCGAGAAAGTCAAGTGCCTTAATGTCCAGCCATGCCCTCAATATCCCGCTTTCACGGACGACTTCCTCATTTTCTCCTGCTTCCACAGCCAGTTTCAAAGCAGTCTCTGTCAGAGACTGCTGAAGAGCTTCATGAACCTTTACGGCCGATGTCAGCGACACAAAAGCCGCCCACACAAAAAACACGATTGGAAATACTAATGCGGCTTCCACTGTCATACTTCCCGGAAGAGGGTGACGGCAGAATGCCCTTTGAACACGGAGTGTGTATGTGTTTTTTATATGGTTTTTATTGACATCCATTTTTTGCAAAGCAGGTATCGCCTTTTCGTTTATAGTTTTCTTTAAACGCGTCCAAAAAGACATTCCACCCTCACCCCCTTCTTTCAGTAAGACAATGCGGTCTGTGCCTTGTATTCTATTCCATGACCAATTTCACAATAAAATGCGGCCTGTACACCATAAATACAATGATCCATTCGAAATCCCGGATACTCGGACAACAGGCGGATATTTTTCTCCATGAGATGGGTCATTCTCCGATACTTTACATCCCTATTCATGAGCATCAAAAACATCTGCAGATACCCCTGATAATCTATGCCTTCCCCGCCATCGTTTCCATCCAGCACATGACCGTCGAGCCGAAGCATCTGCTCCCAGGTCAGATACCATGTCGCCTCGTCTTTCATCAAAGGAATCCTGCCGCCTTTTAAAAGTGTTCGGCAGTCTGACAGAGACTCCGCAAAGGCCCAGGCCGCTTTCATCAAAAACGCAACAACCTCTATAAACTCCGGAATCAACAAAGCCGTTGACAACGCAGCCGCCGTCTGCTCCACCTGCATCCCTTTTTCACCGGACAAAAGGATATGAGAGAGATTCATCACACTTCGAAAGGCCAATAATTTCCACAATACCGCCTTTAAATTCTCACTGTCACTGTCATTGCCTGCCAAAATATATTCCACCTCATAAGCCAGCACCCTCTCATGTTCTATCCCGCTCTCTGCAGTCGCTGCATGATCAAAAACTTCCATAATATACAGTTGAACCGCCCCGTCTTCCACTATCCCACGAAGTCCGGCCTCCGGTGCCAGAATACTGTCCCACTTTTCTAATAATCCCTGGATATTGACATCGTCCTTAAAATCAATATGCTCCTGAATTTTTCGTCCGGCCTCCGGGAACGAAACGTCAGTCATCGAACAGCTCTTCCCGGACAGAGCAAAATCTTCCGGACAGGCGGCGGCCAGAATTCCCTGATTCCAAATCTCAGCAACAAAATCTCTCGGATCCGTTACCGGCTCTTTTCCGCTGTTTTCCGTTTTCTGCTGTCCTGGTTCCAGTGTTTCGCCTTCCGCCGCTTCTTCCTCTTTCGCGGCCTGGGCTGCATCCGCCCGTTTTTGGTTCAGACTCGAAGAAGCCTCTCCATTTTTTATCTTCCACTGCTCCATAATGTATTCGATGCCGGTCGAAACCGCCCCTTCCATTCGATTCAAAGTAATTTCTCTTAAAAAGAAGTCCCAGTCCCCATCGATTAAGAATGTGAAAATCGGCTCTTCCAGGGAAACTACATTTTCCCCGACTCTCCCGTAAGAATTTTTCATATTTTCCTTAAAAACGCCGCGAAGCTGTTCTTCCAGACGTTCCTCCTGAAATGTACTCTGCCCGAAACCGCCGTCCACAGCCAGTATCTGATAGTAATCTCTGAGCGGCCGGTGATACCCGGCCAGAAAGCTTTCCACACTCAAACATGCCGCACGTTCCGAATCTGCCTGACATGCATAAAATACCGCCGCACGGTACTGGGCCATCAGCAGGCTTACAACGACCAAAAACAGTAAGGCCATAAATACTGTGACCTGTCCCTCTGCTTCCCGGACAAATATTTTACGTCTTGTCATATTCCGGCGCTCTGACTTGTTATCCGGCTGAAAATATCATTGACCAGCGCTGTCAACTGAGATTTAAAAATTAAGACAAGACCAATCAACACCACCAATATTAAAATCATTTCCACAACGCCGATACCAGCCTCATCATTCAAAAAATCTTTCCATAATTTCATAACGCTACCTCCTATAAATTCATTGATAAAAATGCAGGAATCATCAACACAGCAAAGACCACTGTCATGAGTAAAATCATCGGCAAAATCAGCCGTGTTCCTGCCTCTTCCGCTGATTTCCGGGCATTTTCCCGGCGAAGCACCTCCGCCTCTCCGACTTCCTGAACAAGGAGTTGATTCATCCCCCTGGCTCCCCGTTTTACCTGCTGAATCAACAGGGAAGATAACCGAATATAGCCCTGTGTTCCGCAGCGCTTTCCAAAACTTTCATAGGCTTTCAATTCAGGAATGCCATAATTCATCTCCCGCACCGCCATTTCCATTTCCTCATATCCCCATCGGTTTTTGCCAGTACGCTCCCGCCAGCGCTGATAATCAGAGATTATTTTTTCCCAGGCCGCCCGCACTGTCATTCCTGAGCCGATCAGAAGCACAAGACGATATACGATTTCAGGATAATCCTGCCGCAGCCCGTCTTCTCTGTCTTTAAATCGCTGCATCCGCCTCTCCTCCTGACAGAAATACACAAGAATCAAACAGAGATTTCCAAAAACAAAAACCTTTGGCCATATGTTTTTTTCTCTGTCATACCATGTGAGCGACATCTCCCCGATATTTTCCGGGAGTATCAGCTCGGCTTCTGTCTTTTGATCAGACTGAAGCCCTTCCAGCACTTTCGTCACTGATTCCTGCAAAACAGTTTTTTCATCCTTCTCTGGTGTGATGATCCGAATAGGGTAATCCACCGTCCGCTCTTTATCGCCATAACTTAGAACAGCGCGGACCGTCATGTCCAGAGGCGCCATCTCTCTGGCTTCATCTGTAATTATTCCATCGGTCTGGACCCACCGATAACTTTCCGTTTCCCACCGGACAGCCAGGCCAAGCGTCTCTATCTCCGTCGGAAAATACAGATCATGAATCACCGTCTGGGATGAGGCATTTTCTCCGAGCCAGACATCGTCCAGCCATAGACGCCCCTGCTCAAAGATTGTTTCCAGCTCATCCTCCCGATAACTGCGCTCTGCCAGTTTCAGGTTCACAGGGAATCTCCCCTGCTCCGTTTGAAACTCCATTTGGATTTCCTTATCCCCCATACCCGGCGGATTCCTTTCAAGCACACGAATCGGTTCTTTGACTTCGAAATATCCTTTCAGCCAAAGTACCGCTGTCACACCGGTGACCGCAATACATCCGGCCAGCAGCCATTTTTTCCGCTTATTCATTCTCTTCACTCCTTATTCAACTGTAAAATTTTCAGTCCCATCCAAAACGCACCGATGTATACAAAAAGGCATAGGGTCATCAACGCCGCTCCCACCGGATTTCCGTACAGCACGGACATAAATTCCGGCGAAAACAAACGCATATATACAATGATACCGGCAGGAATCATACACATAAACAGAAATTCATTGCGCTTCGCCCCGATCAGTCCCTCGATTTCATAAGTTGTCTCAATGCGCTGCT
>CABRLU010000040.1 GCA_902471845.1 uncultured Lachnospiraceae bacterium
AGCCGCTGCCATCGGCCCGGCGTTTGGCATCAATCGCCACAACAACACACTGACTGCCGAACTTATCCGCCGCCTCTGAAATCAGTTCCGGCCGATTGATCGCCGAAGAATTAATCGAAATCTTATCGGCTCCTTCGCGGAGCAAAGCTCTGAAATCTTCTACTGTCCGGATACCCCCGCCGACGGTAAATGGAATAAATACATTCTCTGCCACCCGGCGCACCAGATCCACGACCGTATTCCGTGCATCTGAAGAAGCTGTAATATCCAAAAATACGACCTCATCCGCTCCAGCCTTATCGTAGGCAGCTGCAATTTCTACCGGGTCCCCCGCATCCTTTAAATTGACAAAATTCACGCCCTTGACAACCCGTCCGTTATGTACGTCCAGGCATGGTATAATTCGTTTTGTAAACATTGTGTGCCTCCTACATTTCCGTAAAATTCTTTAATATCTTAAGACCTGTGCGGCTGCTCTTTTCCGGATGGAATTGACAGGCGAATACATTGCCAGATTCCACCGAAGCATCCACATCCACACTGTACCAGGTCCGTGCCGCCACATCCTCCGGACGTTTTGCTTTGAGATAGTAGGAATGTACAAAATAGACATAAGGATTTCCCTCAATCCCTTTGAAAAGGCGTGCTCCCGGCCGAATCTCCAGAGAATTCCAGCCCATATGCGGAATCTTAAGTCCTGGTGCCGGAGGAATCTCCAGTATCTCTCCCGGTAAAATCCCAAGACCATTTACGCCCCTGCTTTCGTCGCTTCGTTCAAATAAAAGCTGCTGACCAAGACATATGCCGAGGAAAGGTGTTTTTTTCTCCACCACATCATAAATCGTCTGTATCAAATGATATTCTTTTAAATGACGCATGGCGTCGCCGAATGCGCCAACCCCCGGTAAAATCACATGACTTGCTTCCAGAATCTCATCTCTGTCCCGGGTGATACGAACCTCCTGTCCGAGATATTGACAGGCTTTTTCAACACTTTTTATGTTTCCTGCATCATAATCGATAATTGTAATCATTGCTTTAATCTCCTAAAATTTTGCTTGTCTAAACCATTCTAACATAAAACTGTAAAATTTTCCATTGCCAAACGCGCAAAAATGTACTACTATATTAAGCAGAACATTTAGATGTGTATTTCTCAAGGAGGCAATTTATGAAAACATCATTGTTTGTAGAGTATCAGGGATTACAGGTAAACGAAAAAGATATCGTTGCAAAGATTAAAGAAATCTGGCTGAATGATGGTAACAAGATCAAAGATATCAAAGATTTAAAGCTTTATGTAAAACCTGAAGAATTTATGGCTTATTATGTAATTAATGATGACATCTCTGGAAAAATTGAGTTACAGTAAAATACATATACAGCGCAATACCCTGTGGGACGTTTCCCACAGGGTATTTTTTTATTCGTTCGTCTCAACATTTTCAGGCAGCTCCGGCACCTCATTGGATGCATCCAGTGTGAACCAGAATTCCACGCCGTTCTCCCTGTTTTCCACACCGTAAGACTGACCATGCCGTTCCATCGTCGCCTTAACAATCGAAAGTCCGACACCACTGCCGCCATATTCCCTTGTCCGTGCCTTATCCACTTTATAGAATTTCACCCAAATCTGATCAATATCATCTTCAGGAATCTGTGCTCCCGTATTAAATACAGAAATTCTTGCCGTATTGCCTTCCTTTTTAACTTTAACTTCGATCACCCGTTCACCGTCCACATGATTCAGGGCATTGGACATGTAATTGGTAAACGTCTCTTCAATCAGATAGACATCGCCCCATACATAGATTGAATCATCCGCATTAAATTTTAATGTGGCTTCTTTCTGGCGGAAAAGGATTTCTGCACTGGACAGGATATTGTCAATCGTCGCAACGATATCAAAATGCTCCATTGTCAACGTTTCTGTTCCGAATTCAATCTGATTCAGGTCCAGCAGCTTTTTAACAAGTACATTCATCTTGGCCGCCTCGTCCATAATAACTTCACAATAAAAGTCCCGGCTCTCGGCATCGTCATTGATATTCTCCTGCAGACCCTCCGCATAGCCCTGAATCAGAGCAATCGGAGTTTTCAATTCATGAGAGACATTGGATAGAAATTCTTTGCGCATCTCATCAATCTGTACCTTCTGCTCTAATTCCCGCTTCAACTGAACATTGGCACTCTTTAATTCACCCAAAGTTTTTTCCAATGTTTCGGAAAGGGTATTAATACTTTCTCCTAAAACGCCAATCTCATCCTGAGTCTCCACCGGATATTTCTGGGCAAAGTCCAAATGGGACATTTTCTGGGCAATCTTTGCCAGATCCAGAATCTTCTCGGTAAAATGTTTCGAGATAAACAGCATGGCCAGGAAGCTGATACCGCAGACACACATGGTAACATAAATAAAAAACTGGTTGGATATCTGGGCGCTCTCCTCAATACTTTCCACTGAAGCGCGAAGCATAATATAATCTCCGTTGTCCATCGTTCCAATCAGATAGATATAAGAAGAATCCATTCGCTTCACATAAATTTTCTGAAGCGTATAACGGTCACTCTCACTGGAAATCTCGGTCCGCTTTTCCGACTGGATATAATCCCGGTAAATGGCAAAACTTTCCACGTCCTTCTCTGAAGAGGAATTGCTTCCGCTGGAAGAAAACAGTACCTGCATATCATACACGGTCTGCTGATTAATAATCCGCTTATTCTGAATACGATAAAGCAGAATGCCGATATTATTACTCTGGCTGAGCTGTTCCATCGATAATTCCATATCCAGAAAGTCATTCAAACTGTCAATAGCATTTGTATTAAACCACTGGTAGATCTTATCTTCTGCCTCGCTATTCTCCTCTGTTTCAGCGGATACTCCAAAGGTATTATACATTTGATTAATCTGATTATATGCACTGATCAATGCCTTCTGTTTGCCCGAAATATAATAGTCCACAAGGAAGAAATTGTTTACGAGCACGGAAATCACCATTGTCGTCAACACGGTAGCCATCAGAGTGACGGATAATTTCACCCGCAATGATTTATTCATAAAACGCCTCCGCTACTCCTTTGTAACTTCAAATTTATAACCCATACCCCAGATTGTCTTTATATATTCGCCCCGGTCACCTAGCTTATTTCTCAGTTTTTTCACGTGGGTGTCGATTGTCCGTGCATCTCCAAAATAATCATAATTCCACACGTTATTCAAAATCCGCTCTCTGGACAAAGCAATTCCCTGATTTTCAATAAAATAGGCCAGAAGTTCAAATTCCTTAAAACTCAATTCAATGGGCTTGTCTCCCACAAACACCTCATGAGCATTTTTATTCATCGTAATATCGCCGATCCGGATAATACCATCGTCAGTATTCACATTGCTTCTGCGTAAGATGGCTTCCACCCGGGCTACAAGAATCTTCGGACTGAAAGGCTTTGTTACATACTCATCCACCCCAAGTTCAAACCCAAGTAACTCGTCTCTCTCATCCGCCTTTGCCGTCAGCATGATGATCGGCACCTTGGAAGTTTTCCGCACCTCACGGCAGACTTCCCATCCATCCATCTTCGGCATCATCACGTCCAGAATCAATAGGTCAATATCTTTATCTTCGTAGAAAATTTCCATGGCCTCTTCACCATTGGCGGCCTCCAATACCTCATATCCTTTTTTGGTCAAAAAGTCCCGGACGAGCTTTCGCATACGGCTTTCATCATCAATCACGAGAATTTTACAATTTTTCATAAAGCATCCCCTTCCGAGCCAAAATTATTCCTCCCGAGGCTCAATTTTCTACTATTATATATCCAAAATATGACCATAGTGTGAAAAAATGTTTTTCTTTGTAAAATTATTTAAAAATCTTTTCTACATTTCATTGATGTGATATAATGTATGGAAATACACGGACGAGGTGAAAAAATTGAAATTACTTAAGGATAGAATTTTGGCAGAAGGCAGAGCCCTCAGCGACTCTGTACTAAAAGTTGACGGATTCTTAAACCATCAGGTAGACCCGGAATTGATGCAGGCAGTGGGTCTGGATTTTTGTGAACATTTCAAGGATTACGGTATCACAAGGGTATTGACAATTGAAAGCTCCGGTATTGCTCCCGCCGTCTATACGGCTCAGGCCCTGAATGTACCGATGGTTATCCTGAAAAAACAGACATCGAAAATCTTAAACGGTCAGGTATTTCAGACAAATATCACATCTTTTACAAAGGGAACGAGTTATGAACTGACCCTCTCCCGGGATTATATCCACCGGGATGACCGGGTACTTATCATTGATGATTTCCTTGCCAACGGTGAAGCCGCTACCGGCGCCGCCCGTCTTGTACAGATGGCTGGAGCTACTGTGGCCGGAATCGGAATCCTTATTGAAAAATCCTTCCAGAACGGACGCTCCCGTCTGGAACAGGCAGGTTTTGATGTCTATTCCCAGGCTCGGATTTCCCGCCTTGGAGAAGGCATTATTGAATATTTAGAATAAACAAAAATCTCTATCATTCATCCCTTAGAAAGCGGAAGAAATGATAGAGATTTTTTTTATTTTTCAGTCAGTTTATCAATGAATGCTCCGAGATACGTGTTGTCATAATCTTCAATAGCTCCGGCATCGCACAGTGCAGCGATCTCCGGAATCATAGGGAGAGACGCATAGGCCGGAATATTCAATTCTTTAGCTGTTTCTTCACCATGACCTTCACCATAAATGTAAATCTGTTTTCCGCAATCCGGGCAGATAATATAACTCATATTCTGAATGAGGCCAAGTACCGGAATATTCATCATCTGAGCCATGTTATAAGCTTTCTTTACGATCATACCAACCAGTTCCTGAGGTGAGGTAACCACGACGATACCATCTACAGGAAGAGACTGGAATACAGTCAACGGCACATCGCCGGTTCCCGGCGGCATGTCTACAAGAAGATAATCCAGTTCGCCCCAGACAACTTCACTCCAGAACTGTTTTACAACACCAGCGATAACCGGTCCTCGCCATACAACCGGAGTTTCTTCATCATCCAAAATTAAGTTTACGGACATAACCTTAATTCCGGTTTTTGTCTCAAAAGGAATAATACCATCATCCGTACCGAAAGCCTGTCCATGAAGGCCGAATACTTTCGGAATCGAAGGTCCTGTAACATCCGCATCCAAAACACCTACTTTATAACCGCGTTTCTGCAAAAGAACAGCAAGCTCAGAGGTAACCAGAGACTTGCCCACACCGCCTTTGCCGCTGACAATACCGATCACATGCTGGATATGGCTCTTTGCATTGGCAGGAACACTAAAATCCTCTGCTTTTCTTGATGAACATCCCTCTACATTACATGAACTGCAGCTGGATTCATTACATGATTCGCTCATTTATTTCACTCCTTTAAATTTCGTATCTTTCATTATACTACGCGTCCTCTGAGTAAGTCAAGGAGGCCCCTCTTTTCTTTAAAGCCTGCATTGATTTTTTCAAAATCTCCCCGCTGAATCTGATTTTTCGGGAAATTTTTCCGCCATTCTTCTACAAGGAAATCGGCCAGCTGATCCGTAGCCGGCGTCTGGAATCGGGCAATGGCCGGAATGACAAAAAGAGCTGTAAAAGCGCTGTCCTCCATCATCTTTATCTCTCTTTTTGATTTTTTTGTGATTCCATTGATTTTTTCCATCTCATACGCCATGATTTTTAAAGCCACTTCCCGCGCATATTCCTCTGGCTTGCTGCTCATCTCGTAAAGCGAATTGTAGGCGGCCAGCCCCTGAGAATAAATATCATAAAAAGCCAGAAATTCGGTCTCATAAGCCTTTTTGTTAAATATGGTTTTAATATCTCTGTCGTTATCCACAATATGAATCAGACCATAATTGACAATCTTTTCTTTCTCTTCTCTTCCCTGCATAAAATTCTCCTTTATAAAACATAAAACCCCTGGAAGATGAACTCTTCCAAGGGTCTATATATCCTGTCAATTTTAACGATGTGGTTATTTTGCGTAATCTGTTACACGCGATTCACGAATGACATTTACTTTAATCTGACCCGGATATTCCAATTCATCTTCAATCTTCTTGGAAATATCTCGTGCCAATAATATCATATCATCATCGTTAACCTGTTCTGGAACTACCATGACACGAATCTCTCGTCCTGCCTGTATAGCAAAAGATTTATCAACGCCTTTGAATTCATTGGCGATATCTTCTAATTGTTTTAATCTGTTAGTATAAGTTTCTAAGGTTTCTCTACGAGCTCCTGGTCTTGCGGCAGAAATTGTATCTGCAGCCTGTACAATACATGCAATCAGCGTTTCTGGTTCTACGTCGCCGTGATGGGATTCTACGGCGTTAATAACAATTGCGGATTCCTTGTACTTACGGCACAAGTCCACACCGATGGAAATATGGGAACCTTCCATCTCGTGGTCTACGGATTTACCAATATCATGTAACAATCCGGCTCTCTTAGCCATCCTTACATCAGCGCCCAGTTCACCAGCCAGTAAACCGGATAAATGCGCTACTTCAATAGAATGTTTCAAAGCATTTTGTCCATAGCTTGTACGATATTTCATCTTACCAAGCAAACGCACCAATTCCGGATGGATACCATGTACCCCGACTTCCAGAGTTGCTGCTTCCCCTTCTTCACGAATCATGGTCTCAACCTCTTTCTGGGCCTTTTCAACCATCTCTTCGATTCGTGCCGGATGAATACGTCCATCCACAATCAATTTTTCCAGAGCAATCCGCGCCACTTCACGGCGAATCGGATCAAAACTGGATAAGATAACTGCTTCAGGTGTGTCGTCAATGATCAAATCAATACCGGTCATCGTCTCTAAAGTACGAATATTACGTCCTTCACGTCCGATGATACGTCCTTTCATTTCATCATTCGGCAGCGGAACAACCGAAATCGTTGTCTCCGCCACATGATCTGCAGCACATTTCTGAATGGCTGTAACCACGTATTCCTTTGCTTTTTTATTCGCTTCTTCCTTTGCCTTGTTTTCAAGGTCTTTAACTAACATTGCGGTTTCATGCTTTACGTCATCTTCAACCGTTCTTAAAAGATATTCCTTTGCTTGTTCGGAGGTTAAACCTGAGATTCTTTCGAGTTCCTGTACTCTTTTCTGGTTCAGTTCATTTACTTCTGCCAGCTGCTTGTTCAATCTGTCCTCGCGTGATGCCAGTTGGTTTTCTCTGCGTTCAAGAGAATCTGCCTTACGGTCCACAGCTTCTTCCTTAGAAAGTACACGTTTTTCGTACTTCTGCAATTCACTTCTGCGTTCCTTGCTTTCTTTTTCAAGCTCATTTTTATTCTTTAAAGCTTCTTCCTTGACTTCAAGAAGGCCTTCACGTTTTTTCGCTTCAGCAGTCTTCATAGCTTCGTCAATAATCTCACGAGCCTTTTCCTCTGCTGAACCAATCTTGGATTCCACGACTTTTTTTCTATAAGAAATCGCCACATTCCAAACGATAAGGGCAGTAATTAAAACAGCTACAACAATGGCAATAACTGCAGTAATTAGCGGCACAGGAGCACCTCCTTATTTAGTTTTAATTGTACATAAATACAACACTTAAATTCTATACTTTTTTTATAATGATGTCAAGTGGATTTCATGATTCTACTGACATATTGACTAAATATTCTGTAAAAAATTGTCTTAAATGCCCAAATCCCGATAAACAGAAAGAATATCTCCTCCATGAAATCCCCGTCTTCCCAGATAGCGCATCATTCGTTCTTTTTCCTTTATATCCGGCGAAGGTTCCTCGCCCCATCGCTTCATCAGAAGCCCCCGGATCGTCTCCTTATCATCCGGCAGTTTCATATCATCTTCCGTCTCCGTCAGATGATACATATCAATTCCTTTCGATGCCAGCTCATATTCCAGTTCTCTGCGGCTTTTCCGATGACCTCTGTATTCAATATAATTTCTCGCAAAGCGAGCATCATCCACATAATGATAACTATCCACGTACTCTATCGTCTGTCGAATGACCTCTTCCGGATAACCATCCTGTTTCAAACGCTGAATCAGCTCTTTATGGCTTCTGTCCCGCACTTTTAAAAGGTTCAATGCCCGAAGCCTGGCTTTTGGCAGGAAATATTCTCTGTAAAGCTTTTCAAGAAGTGCATCCTCCATATCCTCGCCCGCTTTTACGCCAAAAGAAAGCCAGTCCTTCTCTGAAATAGTAAAATGGTCGCCATCCTCTAAAGTTACTTTTATCCTGGACCTTCCGTCCTTTTCAGTATACGATATAAACATGTTGTTCCCCTTTAAATTTAAAAACCCTGCTGACTTTCTCTCCATCTGCGAAAATCAGCAGGTTATTCTTTACCTTTCAGGCATACCGTATGTCAAATGCTTCGCATGGGTGCGCTCCGTCAGGCTACGCGCGGTAAGGTTTACCCATTCGGGCATACCGTATATCAAATGCTTCGCATGGACGCGCTTCGTCAAGCTTCGCGCGATAAGGTTTACTTATTCTTCCTCTGTTGCGGATACAGTTTCTGGTTCTGTTTTCTCCGCATTCTGAGCAGCTTCTTCAACCTGGCCTCCCAGACCATAATGCGCCCGAACCTTTGCAGCAACCTCTTCCATAATCTCCGGATTATCTCTCAGATAGGTTTTTGCATTCTCGCGTCCCTGTCCAATCTTAGCGCCATTATAGGAATACCATGCGCCGCTCTTGACGATAATATCCACATTGGCAGCCAAATCCAGAATATCGCCTTCTCTGGAAATTCCCTTACCAAACATAATATCAAACTCTGCCTCTTTGAACGGCGGAGCAATCTTATTTTTGACAACCTTAACACGAGTACGGTTACCGACAACCTCACCATTCATCTTCAGGGATTCAATACGGCGGATATCCATCCGCACAGAAGAATAGAATTTCAGCGCCCGGCCGCCTGTAGTTGTCTCCGGACTTCCAAACATGACACCCACCTTTTCACGAAGCTGATTGATGAAGATCACAACACAGTTGGATTTACTGATTACAGCAGTTAATTTGCGCAATGCCTGAGACATCAGACGAGCCTGTAAGCCGACATGGGCATCTCCCATCTCACCGTCAATCTCTGCCTTTGGAACAAGGGCAGCAACCGAGTCGATAACAACAATATCAATGGCGCCGGAACGAACCATCGTCTCGGCGATCTCCAGAGCCTGCTCGCCATTATCCGGCTGAGAAATATAAAGATTGTCGATATCCACACCGATATTCCGTGCATAAGCCGGGTCCAGAGCATGCTCCGCATCGATAAATCCTGCAATGCCCCCGAGCTTCTGTACTTCCGCAACCATATGTAACGTTACTGTCGTCTTTCCTGAAGATTCAGGGCCATAAATCTCGATAATACGTCCCTTCGGAACACCGCCCAGTCCGAGCGCCAAATCCAGGCTCAAAGCGCCGGTCGGCACTGTCTCCACATCCATATTGGCAGTGTTATCTCCCAACTTCATAACCGAGCCTTTACCATACTGTTTCTCTATATGTGCAATAGCTGCATCCAATGCTTTCAGCTTATCTACCTTATCCACTTTGTTTCCCATAGATTCATTTCTCCTTATCTGTGATTTGGCACCGAACATTCGTTCGCTCATGTATTCATCATACATGATTTTTCTCTTTCTGTCAATGATTATATCGCTATTTTTTTATCGGGTAAATCACATTCTGCCGACAGTTATTCATCATATTCGACAGGAGCTTCCCCCATGCTGAATCTCTGTAACGGAATAATTTTGTAAAATTTCCCCTGTTTTAAACCATACAGGCCAAACAGTCCAAGAAGAAAGAATGTAACAATCCCGATCGAGTATCCCATGGAAGACAGCGGATTCATCTGATTCAAAGCCAGAGAAGACAGATTGCTGGCAATATGGAAAAGAACCGGCGCCCAAAAAGTTCCCGTACGCTTATAGGCGAAAATCATGAGCATGGAAAAGACAAAAGCATATGCTATTTGAATAATAGTTCCGTGATAAACACCGAATAAAATACTTGTAAGGATCACTCTGGCTGTTTCATTGCCGTACTGTCCCAGTCGCTCAAAAATAAGCCCGCGGAACATCAATTCTTCTACGATTGGCATTAAAAAGCCAATGACCACGATCTGCATATACAACGGTTCCGAGTAAATTCCCCGGGCCAGCTGAGCGTAGTCAATATCATATCGGAACAGCTCAAAAGCATTGACGGCCAGATTAAAAGCCGTTGTCATACCGACGGCGGTCAAAATCACATAAATATAACGCCGAAACGGGCCGGAAATCGGCAGTACACGATACGGCCGCTTCATCCATTCTTTATTTAATGCCCGATAAAAAATCGAAATGGAAAGTAGCGCCGCAATTCCCGACATCAGAACAATATGGTTGCTCAACATTTCTGCAGCATCTATCTGCAGCTCCATAAGTTGTTTATCACTTAAGATTTCGGCCACATCCACCTGACTGTTCATAAATGTAAAAGCCACACTAAAAGAAATCACATGCTGAATTACAAGAAAAATCACCATTGGTGATACAATCCCCCAGGCTCTCTTTAAACCATTCATTTTCTACCTTACCCTCTTTTGTTTTTCATTGTTTTCTGATGATAATGAAAAAAGACACTGAAAATCAGTATCTTTTTTCAAGTCTGCCTGTAAGCCGAGTTATGTTAAAAATGGTCATCTATCTCGACTTCCTGTTGCCAGGAAGCTCCAGCGACCTACCCTGAGACACGACGGGCCGCCGTATCGTCTCATGTGCGGTCTTGCTTCGGATGGGGTTTACATAGCCCCTTCTGTTACCAGAAGGACGGTGGGCTCTTACCCCGCCTTTCCACCCTTACCGGTCTATACCGGCGGTTTATTTCTGTTGCACTTTCCTTAGAGTCGCCTCCACCGGACGTTATCCGGCATCCTGCCCTGCGAAGCTCGGACTTTCCTCACCTGAAACCTTTCGGTATATACAGGCGCGACCATTTGGCAGACTTGAAATATTATATTAGCACTCTTTGACGCATTTGTAAAGAGGTCTATACATTAAAGTAACTTCCGCCGATGAACTCTCTGAGAATCGAATTTTTCGGGATATTTTCACTTGTCACTCCCACAAAATAATCCAGGAATTTCAAAAGCCGTTTAGCTTCTTCATATTCGGGCTGCTCCGGCCGTATACGGAATAAAAGCGGTTCAGCGAACTGCTTCAATACGGATAATTCATAAATCAACGCCGAGTTAAACTGGGCGTCGGCATTCTCCTGATATGGAAAAATATTAAATTCTTCACCCCGCCGCACCGAGTTCCACATGGCGATCGTGTGGGCAGCCTGCGTTCCTCTGTGGGCTGCATCCCGGACAATTCGCCGAATCAGCCGGCCGTCCGTCGTTGCAATGCGATTGTGTTCATCCAGATTTAACTGGGTCAGAGCGCTGATATACACCCGGTATTTATCATCCTTAGGAATGCTGCTCGTCAATGCATCGTTCAGACAGTGAATGCCTTCGATAACAAGAACATCTTCGGTTCCTATCTGCATAAAATTATTTTTACCATATTCAGACTTGCCGCTTACAAAATTAAAGGTTGGCAGTTCCACCCGCTCTCCGGCAAGAAGCCCGGTCATATCCTTATTAAACTGATCAATATTTAAAGCTTCCAGACATTCGAAGTTATAATTGCCGTCTTCATCTCTCGGTGTCTTTTCTCTGTCGACAAAGTAATTATCCACCGGAATCGGGTGCGGTTTCAGCCCTTTGGCACGAAGCTGCACACTGAGACGATGGGAAAAGGTTGTTTTCCCCGAAGAAGACGGTCCGGCAATAAGAACAATGCGTTTGCCGCTGTTATAAATATCTTCTGCAATATCCGCAATATTTTTTTCCTGAAGCGCTTCGGAAACAAGCATCAGCTCCATAAATTCCCCATTGGAAATGCAGTCATTTAACTGTCCGGCATTGCATATGCCAAGGCGTTCACCCCAGAGCGTAGATTCCTTAAGCACATTGAAAATCTTTTCTGACGGTTTAAACTCCTGAATAATCTCCGGAGCTTCCGCCACAGGCATTTGCATAACAAAGCCGTCACGGTACGGAATCAATTCAAACCGGGATATATAACCTGTAGATGGCGCCATATATCCGTAATAATAATCTGAAATATCTTCAAGCTGATACATATTTACCCTGGAAGCTCTGCGATATTTCAAAAGAGAAACTTTTTCCGTCATACCGTTCGATTCGAATATCTCGGCCGCTTCTCTTGTGGACACTGTACGTTTGATAATTGGAAGATTCTCTTCTGCCAATATTTTCATGCGCTGACTCAGTTTTTCAAGCAAATCCTCTTCCATTGGCATATGGCCCTTAATTTCGCAATAATAACCCTTGTGTACTGAAAACTGAACAACCAGCTTTTCCGATTTCCCCATGACATCTCGAACAGCCTTTGTCAGCATCAGTGTTGCTGTCCGGCGATACGACTGCTCGCCGATTTTCTCCCCGGTCGTCACAAATTCCACCAGTGCATCCCCATCCAGTGATTTATGCAGCTCATTTAATTTTCCGTTCACCCGCGCCATAATAATCCTGTGCGGATATCTGTCCTGAAAATCGCCGGCAACTTTCTCCAGTGAAACTCCCGCAGAATATTCCCGCTGTTCATCCAGAACAGTTACTTGAATGTTGTTTATTTTCCCCATCATATCACCTTCTCTACATTGTTCGAAATGGATAGACAATTTTCGACTGACATACCTTTATATCCGGACAGTTTTTCTCGAAAAACTCTGCCATATCACCAATAAAGATATGTTCCAGTCCATAATGCCCCGCATCAATCACCGCTATATGCTTCTCCAGACAATCCAGACCTTCATGGTGTCCGAAATCGCCGCCGATCAACACCTGACCGCCCTGTGCCAATGCAAAATCTTCCATTCCTTTGGCTGAACCAGGGCAGACAGAAACCCTTTGAATTTCCTGATTTAAATCACCATAAACACGTACATCCGGAATCTGAAACCAGTCTTTAATCTTTAAAGCACAGGCTTCCAGGGTCATCGGCACTTCAAAATCCCCCGTATACCCGATACCTTCGCTGCCGTCAGCCACTGTCGGCTCCAGCACCTCAAGATTTTTAAGTCCCATACGCGAAACCACCAGATCCGCCATACGCTTTACGTCATAATTGGTGTGCATGGCATAACAGGTCACATGATTTTCTATCATGCGAAGCAGCCGTTCCCCCAGATAATCGCCCTCTTCAATCCGTTTAATTCCTGAAAAGATTACCGGATGGTGGGTAAGCAGCAGATCTGCCCCGGCCTCTACTGCCTCGTCAATCGCCTCGGCTGTCGCATCCAGCGCCAGATAAACTGTCTGAATTTCTTTATCCATGCGTCCGCACAAAAGCCCTACATTATCCCAGGATAATGCCGCCTCATTTGGAAAATTCTTCTGAAGAAGCGCATATAATTCTTTACCTTTCATATGTATCCACCCACTTATTTCCTGTAATAATCCATCGCCCGGTCCAGTTCCTTCAGATAGCCTGTGACCTCTCTGTACCGTTCCGTCCCGGACTGATCGGTTTCATCTAATTGTTTTAATATTTTATGATAAAGTTTCTTTTCTTTCTCTAAAAAGTCCCACAATACGGGATGTTTTTGCCTGAGAAGAATCTTACCGAATAAATATTCGGTTTCATTCCACCCGGGCTCTTTTCCAGGTACAGCTTTCATTGCCATATAATACTTTCCCTCATCTGTGAGCATGATCTCATCCACGATCTTAAAATCATGTTCGATCAAATAACGCCGCACCGACGGAATCTCTGACTGGGGCTGAAGTACCCAGGAGGAAACTCCTTCCGCATTGCGTCGTCCTTCTGAGAGAATCCGAATCATCAGCGGTCCGCCCATTCCGGCTATGAGGACCGTATCCGCTTCCCCGGGCCGAAGCTTTTCCAGACCATTTGAGAGGCGCAGGACCATTACGTCCTGAAATCCATATCGGTCTCTGTTTTCTCTGGCGCGAAGCAGCGGCCCCTGATTGACGTCCATCGCAATGGCCGACGGAATCCGCCCCTGCTGCAGCAGCCATATCGGGACATAACCATGATCTGTACCCACATCAGCCAATCGCGAGCCCTCAGGTACCAGACCGGCGACCTGAACTAATCTATGTGATATTTTTACCATAATCGTCTCCTAATTCGACAAAAAATCAATCAACTTACTGCTTCTTCCCCGGCTGCGGAGCTTACGCAAAGCCTTGGCTTCAATCTGACGAATGCGCTCCCGGGTCACATTAAACTCCCTGCCTACTTCCTCTAATGTCCGCGCCCTTCCATCGTCCAGGCCAAACCGAAGACGGAGTACCTTTGCTTCTCTGTCCGACAGGGTAGCCAATACCTCCTCCAGCTGTTCCTGAAGCACAGAAAAGGCAGCTGCCTCCGCAGGTACCGGTACATGGTCATCCTGAATAAAATCTCCCAGATGGCTGTCCTCTTCCTCACCAATCGGTGTTTCCAGAGAAACCGGCTCCTGAGCAATCTTCATAATCTCCTGAACACGTTCCACAGGCAGATTCATTCGCTCGGCAATCTCTTCCGGAGTTGCCTCTCTTCCCAGTTCTTGAAGAAGCTGTCTGGCCGTCCGGCGCAGTTTATTGATTGTTTCCACCATATGCACCGGGATTCGGATCGTCCGGGCCTGATCCGCAATCGCCCGGGTAATCGCCTGTCGAATCCACCAGGTCGCATAGGTACTGAATTTATAGCCTTTGCGATAATCAAATTTCTCCACAGCCTTCATCAGGCCAAGATTTCCTTCCTGAATCAGATCCAGAAACATCATTCCACGGCCCACATAGCGTTTGGCAATACTTACAACAAGACGCAGATTTGCCTCTGAAAGACGCTGCTTCGCTTCCTCGTCTCCATCTTCAATCCGTTTTGCCAGCTCCAGTTCTTCCTCTGTAGAGAGCAACGGTACTTTACCAATTTCTTTTAAATACATGCGCACCGGGTCCTCCATACTGACCCCTTCCGGCACGGACAGGTCAATCTCGGGTATTTCCTCGGTACTTTCCTCCTCCAGAAAATCCTCCGGCACATCACTATCATCTATTTTCATCAAATCCACATGGGCTTTCTCCATGGCATCATAAATCTGTTCAATCTGCTCTTCTGTCAGATCAATATCAGAAAAATAATCAAGGACTTCCTGAAAAGCCATACTGTCTTTTCTATTACGGCTGGACGATACCAGCATTTTTAAACGTTCGTCAAATGTCATCTTTTCGCCCATATTCATCCTCCTGGCAATCTGTCTATATTCTTTCCACACTAGAGAGAAATATGCAAATTCTGTAAATCGGATTTCATCCGGATAATTTTCTGTAATTCACCCAAATCCTGGGTATGACGGGTCAACTCCTCTAAATGATACTTTTTAATTCGAATAACGGTTTCTGTCAATGCCTTTTCTCTGGCATTTTTATCCTCAATTCCTGCAATATCAGAATTAAATATCCCTGCGACCAGCTTCTGTTCCTCTTTCTCCTGAAAAAGATTAATGATCTGCCCCGGTACGATCTGCCCTGTCGTCTCGATGGACTCATATACTGCACGCCCTACTGTCCGGTAGACCGGATGCACAAAATCTTCCCAATCGAGCCATGGCTTGATTTTTTTGAGCAGGGTGACATCATTAACCAGCCAGGTCAAAAGGAGCTTCTGAGCTGCAAGCAATGCTTCCGGATACTGTTCGCTATCCTTATCCCGATCCCGGCTGGCTGCCGGGCGTTCTTCCCGCATCGTCTGCTGCTCCGGGAGTGTCAGTCCATAACGATTAACAAGCTTCTGCAGATCTGTGAAAGCAATTCCATACTTTCTGGCAATGGCTTCGATATAATTATTTCTCTCCAACTCCTGTTCAAATTCCAGCAGGCGCTGTGCCACCGCATTGAAAAAACGGGTTTTTCCGTCCGGATCGCTCAGATTATAGGAGCGCTCTAATATAGAAACTTCAAATAAAAAGCTGTTCTCAGCCTGATCGATTCGCTCCTGGAATGCCTCCATACCAAGATTTTTAATAAATTCGTCCGGATCTTTGTAAGGATTCATATGTATGATTCGAATCCGCAGTCCCGCGGAACGCAGAATAGGAATTGCACGAAGTGCGGCTTTTACACCGGCTTCATCACTATCATAAGCCAGACGGACTTCCTCTGTATATCTTTTTAAAAGAATACCATGTTGAAGGGTAAAGGCTGTCCCAAGAGACGCCACCGCATTGGTGAAACCAGCCTGGTGCATAGCAATCACATCCATATAGCCTTCACAGATGATCATAAAGGGCTGCCTTGACGTCCGCGCAAAATTTAATCCATAGAGATTCCGGCTCTTATCAAACAAAAGGGTTTCCGGCGAATTCAAATATTTTGGCGTTCCTTCACCGAGTACCCGCCCTCCGAAACCAATGACTTTATTATTCACATCCATGATTGGGAACATGACCCTGTTCCAGAACTTGTCATGAGCTCCACGTTTTTCATCAATGGTCACTAATCCCGAATCTTTTAAAATCTGATCATCATATCCTTTACTCTTTAAGAACTGATACAGATCATTACTGTATGGATTGGAAAATCCCAGTCCAAAATGGGCAATCGTCTCCTTTGTAAGACGACGCTTTTCAAAATAGGCCCGGGCATTGACACCGTTTTTACTCTTCAACTGATAGTAAAAATACTGAGCCG
>CABRLU010000041.1 GCA_902471845.1 uncultured Lachnospiraceae bacterium
GAAGCTTGACGTAGCGCGCCCGCCCGATGGGCATGCATTACGGGATACCCGAATAGATAGAAATTTCTTCACGGGCTCTGGAAATGTATCTGCCCGACAAGACCAGTATAAAAGAACTCCGACCGAACTGCAATAACAATTCATCGGGGCATTTTTACAATAATGTTCACATAAAATTATTGCTTTATATTTCTGTTTCAAGTATCATAAGAGTGAGGGATCAATAACAAAAATTTATATCGGAGGTATACAACATGGAGGTTAAAAAAATTTACACCTTAAGTAATGGGGTCGAAATTCCGGGCATCGGTTTCGGAACATGGCAGGCCAAAGACGGTGAAACCGCTGTAAATTGTGTAAAGGCTGCTCTTGAAGCCGGTTATCGTCACATTGATACTGCAACATTATATAAAAATGAGGCAAGTGTCGGAAAAGCAATCGCTGAATGCGGTCTGAAACGTGAAGATGTATTTGTTACAAGCAAATTATGGAACTCCAAACGGGGTTATGATAAAACAATGGCTGCCTTTGAAACAACAATGGAAACTATGGGTCTGGATTATCTGGATTTATATCTGATTCACTGGCCAGCTACACCACACCGCTTTGATAACTGGAAAGAAATCAATCTGGATACATGGAAAGCTATTACAGAACTCTATAAAGCCGGACGCATCCGCGCCATCGGCGTATCTAACTTCTTACCTCATCATCTGGAACCTTTGATGCAGACAGAAGTTCAGCCAATGATTGACCAGATTGAATACCATCCGGGATATCTGCAGCAGGAAACTGTCGATTACTGTCAGGCAAATGGCATCGTTGTTGAAGCCTGGAGTCCTCTCGGCAATGGTCAGGTCCTCAGCAACGAATTTCTTGCAGCAATTGCTGAAAAATACGGTAAAAGCGTAGCACAGATTTGTATCCGTTTTGCAGTTCAGAACGGTATTATCCCGCTTCCAAAATCCGTAACTCCATCCAGAATTGCATCTAATCTTGATGTCTATAATTTCGAGATTTCTGATGAAGATATGAAAGCAATCGCCGCTATGGAGCAGACCGGCTTCTCCGGATGGAACCCAGACGAGGTTGACTTCTAAAACAACTACATAACTAATAAAAGCCATGATTACTGATTTCATCATGGCTTTTTTTATTTTTTGTATATTCACTTCAGATTTATCTCTCTTAAATTTCCTTCATAAAAGTCTCAATGGACTCTGCCTTTGCTGCCGACAGCAGCCATTTCATTAAAACATCTTCATCCTTCGGGCTTCTTCAAGGTAAAATAACCTCTTACTGGAAATAAAATAATCCTCCCCTTCCAGATATTGGCATCCCACATATACGGTCATACCCTTGACAACAATCTATGTGTTAGTCTAAACTAAATAGCGCAGCTAATAGACATGAATCATATGAACATCAGAGGAGACACCAATGAAAACGAAAAATCAAAAACTATTTATGCTAATAACCCTTGCACTATGTATACTGCTTTTTGCCGAACATTGGACCGGCCAAATTCTACATGCAGCATTCGGCCTAATACTGGCTGTTCTCGTTGGGATACATACCTGGAGACAAATAAAGAAAATGAAATATCAAAATACAGCCATCCGTCTGGTGGACTGGATACTCCTAATCGTTTTGACCAGCCTGCTCATTACCGGAATCTTAGCCCATCCGATGCACAGCATACTGATAATTAAAATTTTACATAAGTTTTCTGCGGCCATTTTTGTACTTGGACTTATTGTTCATATGGTGCAGCACGCACAAAAAATGCATCGCTAGCTCATTTCTCTGCATTTTATGGCAAAAAAGTGTCGCTCCATAACTGAAAATCCGTTATTTTGCGACACTTTCATTTTATTTATTCAATTTTGCTGTTGCCTTTGCTTCAATCTTATCTTTCTGAACATAGGCTCTGACATGAGTTCCTGTGCCGATGACACCGGCTTCATCAACAGCTTCATAAGAAAATGTCACCATCTTCTTATCCACTTTTTCGACCTTTGCCGTACAGGTTACTTTCATACCTACAGGTGTCGGTGAAGAGTGAGTAATATCCAGCGTAACCCCAACACTGGCTTCACCCTCTCCGCTGGCCTGGTCCATGCACATAAAACAGGTTTTTTCAACCAGAGCAACCAAAACCGGTGTTCCGAATACATTCGGTGTTCCCGGAACAGCGCTGGCTGCTGTCATATCCGGTGTAACCACCTGCTCACATGTAAATGTTGTTCCTAATAATTGTTCTTTTTCCATAGTTTCTCCTTTTCCGCCGCATCCCTGAAATCTTACTGCTTTACTGAAAATTACTGAATAAATGCCTTTAAAGAATCAATCAATGCATCCGGATTATCTCCGTGAACCTGAATATTGATTGGTTTGCTTAAATCAAGACTGAAAATACCCATGATGGATTTTGCATCGATGACATAACGTCCGGATACTAAATCTACATCTCCGTCATATACGGCTACGATACGGTTAAACTCTTTGACATCTTCAATACTCTGTAATAAAATAGTTGCTTCTTTCATTTCTTATTCCTCCTGTTAAATCTGAATTAATTCATAATCGTCTGTTCCAAGGCCCAACTTTCTGGCATGTTCCAGACAGCTGGCCCAGTTTGTGTCCGGAAATACATCGGTAAAATGATCATGATGTACATGCTCCACCTCATCCAGAACACTGCCTTTGCAGATTGGCTGCCTGTTGACAGCATCCGCACAGGCTTTATCCAAAGCTACCGGATCAAAGGATGCAAACATACCCACATCCGGAACGATTGGTGCATCATTTTCTCCATGACAGTCACAGTATGGCGACACATCCATGACAAGACTGATATGGAAATTCGGACGGCCGTCAATGACCGCTTTTGTATATTCTGCCATCTTGCAGTTCAAAATATCATTTGACTCATCGGAAGCAGGTTTTACCGCATCCATCGGACAGACTCCGATACAGCGTCCGCAGCCAACACATTTATCATGATTGATTGCCGCCTTCTTATCCGTAATCACAATAGCGTCGTGAGCACACACTTTCGTACACTGACCACAGCCAATACACTTTCTCTCAGATACCCGCGGTTTTCCTGCACTGTGCATCTCCATCTTACCGGCTCTGGAACCACAGCCCATACCAAGATTTTTAATGGCCCCACCGAACCCGGCCGCCTCATGTCCTTTAAAATGATTCAGCGAAATGATAATATCCGCATCCATAACAGCACGGCCAATCTTCGCTTCCTTCACGTAAGTACCGCCCTCTACAGGTACGAGCACTTCGTCTGTTCCCTTCAGTCCATCAGCAATAATGACATGACATCCGGTTGAAAATGGTGAAAATCCATTGACATAAGCACTGTCCAGATGATCGAGCGCATTCTTCCGCCCACCAACATAAAGCGTATTACAATCAGTCAAAAATGGTTTTCCGCCCATACTTTTTACAAAGTCCACGACGGTCTTTGCATAGTTCGGACGAAGATACGCCAGATTCCCCGGTTCTCCAAAATGAATCTTGATCGCTACATATTTCTTATCGAAATCAATCGTATCCATTCCGGCTGTCTTCATCAGACGCACCAGCTTCTGTTGTATATTTTCCCGCACGGTTGCACGGAAATTTGCAAAATAAACTTTCGATTTTTCCATTATCTTTCTCCTTTTGTTATCCTGCTCCTTCAATTCTAATACGCCTCGAAAAGGCTGTCAATCCATTTCTTCTTGATTTCATCCATGGTAAATGCTATTATTATTCATGTATGTAACGAAACTTATGATGAAAGGAACATAAAAAATGGCAGATAATGAGAAAGCATTAAAACTCCACGAAGAATGGCAGGGAAAAATTGAAACCACCTCCAAATGCCGTATTAAAACCCGGGAAGACCTGGCTCTCGCCTACACACCTGGCGTTGCTGAGCCATGTAAAGTCATTGCCGAAAACAAAGATGCAGTTTACACATATACAAGTAAGGCAAATACCGTTGCTGTTGTATCCGACGGTTCTGCTGTTCTTGGCCTTGGAAATATCGGCGCCTATGCCGCTATGCCGGTTATGGAAGGAAAAGCCGCTCTGTTCAAAGAATTCGGAAATGTCAATGCGGTTCCGATTTGTCTGGACACACAGGATACCGAAGAGATTATTGAAACCGTCATCCGCATTGCACCGGCTTTTGGTGGAATCAATCTGGAGGATATCTCCGCACCACGCTGCTTTGAAATTGAAACCCGTTTAAAAGAAGCTCTGGATATCCCTGTTTTCCACGATGACCAGCACGGTACAGCCATCGTTGTTCTGGCCGGCATTATGAACGGTCTCCGACTGACAGGTAAGAAAAAAGAGGACTGCCAGGTCGTTGTCAACGGCGCCGGTTCCGCAGGCGTGGCGATCACACGGCTTCTTCTGACCTACGGCTTCAAGCACGTGACCATGTGCGACCGTTTCGGTATCATTTCCAAAAATTATCCGAATCTCAATTGGATGCAGGAGGAAATGACCAAATACACAAACCTTGAAAATAAAGAAGGAACTCTGGCAGATGCCTTAAAGGGCGCAGACGTTTTTGTCGGTGTTTCTGCACCGGGCATCGTTACAGCCGAGATGGTTGCTTCTATGAATAAAGATGCTATCATGTTTGCGATGGCTAATCCGGTTCCGGAAATCATGCCGGATATCGCAAGAGCTGCCGGAGCGCGAGTTGTCGGTACCGGACGTTCCGATTTCCCAAATCAGATCAATAATGTCACCGCATTCCCGGGCATTTTTAAAGGTGCGCTGGAAGGCCGTGCCCGCCAGATCACTGAAGAAATGAAACTGGCTGCTGCTGCCGCCTTGGCCGGACTTGTCTCTGATGAAGAATTATCCGAAGACTTTATCATGCCGGATCCATTTGACCCACGAATCGTTGACGTTGTTTCTGCAGCCGTGAAAGACCATATTGAGAAATAATATGGTTTCAAATTACGCAGAGGCTCTCCGCCTGTGGCACGGGAAACCTTATTATTCACTCAACCAATATCTTCAAGAACATTTTGGCGAGAAGATTTATAAAATTGCTCTGGACGGCGGTTTCACCTGCCCAAACCGGGATGGTACCCTCGGAAACCGGGGCTGCATTTTTTGCAGTGCCGGAGGTTCCGGAGATTTTTCCGGAGCCAGACTTTCCAACCCTTATCGCGCGGAGCCTGACGAAGCGCGCCCGCCCGTAGGGCATGTATTACGGGATGCCCGAATGGGTAACCCTTATCGCACGGAGAATTTTCCGGATATCCACCTTCAATTGGAGGCCGGAAAGAACCTGCTTTCCGAAAAATATACCGGCCGCCGCTTCATTGCCTATTTTCAGGCATTCACGAATACGTATGCGCCGGTGGAGCATTTGGAAAAAATATATATGTCCGCCCTTTCCCATCCGGAAACGGCGGTTCTTTCCATTGCCACCCGTCCGGATTGTCTTTCACCGGATATTATCGGACTTTTAAAACGTTTGAACAACATAAAACCCGTCTGGATTGAACTGGGTCTCCAAACGATTCATGAGGATACTGCCCGTTTCATCCGCCGCGGCTACTCTTTAGATGTTTTTACGGATGCCCTCTGCCGTCTGAAAGAAGCCGGTATCGATACTATTGTCCATACCATTCTGGGCCTTCCCGGTGAATCGGAAGATGACATTCTGGAAACCCATCGTTTTCTTGCACAGCAGCCGATTCAGGGGATAAAATTACAATTGCTCCATGTGCTTCGCGGAACAGATCTGGACACGCTCTACCACAGGCACCCGTTTCACATTTTGACGTTGGAGGAATACACCGATTTAATCATCCGCTGTATCGAAATCCTGCCGCCGGAAATGGTCATTCACCGTATTACCGGTGACGGTCCCAAAAATTTATTAACCGCGCCCCTGTGGAGCGGTCAGAAAAAACAGGTTCTTAACACCATCCATCACACATTCAAAACCCGCGCCACCTGGCAGGGACGGTTATACACGCCCCTTTAGAACACTGGCTGCCGGTCAGGAAAGGAATATTTATGATTGCCGATCCATCCACTTTATACAAATTAATGATTCTTTATATTTTGAATGCCTCTGAATTTCCTCTCACGAATTCTCAGGTATGCGAATTTCTTCTGGACAAAGGATATACCACCTATTTTACAACCCAGGCGGCCATATCTGATTTAATTGAAGCCCAGTTTATTTCTGTTGACCAGAAAAATAACAGCTCCTACTACCAGTTGACACCTTCTGGTCGGGAAACTCTGGAGGCCTTTTCCTCCTCTATTTCCGACGGCATAAAAAATGATATCTGCTCCTATCTGGCAGATAAGCACTATGCTCTCCGCCAGACCAATGAAGTGACCGCCAGCTATCTCCCGAAAAAAAATCAGGAATTTGACGTGGAACTTCTTCTCAAAGATGGAAAAGAACCGCTGCTCAAGCTTCAACTCACTGTACCTACCGAGCTTCAGGCTGAACTGATCTGTGACCATTGGCACAAACAGAGCAGCGAAATTTATAATTACCTGATGACAACATTACTTACAAAAAAAAATGCGGATGAATAATCCGCATTTTTTCATATTAAAGTTTCTACCTGTCCCACTTATCACAGAGATTATTGATCTGATCCGCCAATCTGGCCAAATCTTTATTGGCTCCGCCCTCGTTATGCTGGATAACGACCATAAGCCGTCTTCCCGCAGCCACAAGCCGTTCAAATACGGAACTTGCCTTTCTGGCCGCTGCCTTCTTCGACTTACGTACCGGCACAGCTTCTACCACACAGCTATTATCCGTCAGATCATAGCTGGTACCGCTGTACGGTGCCACCGCATCATAACCATATTCATTTCTCAAACACTCCGTAAAAACATTGCACACAGCATCTTCACCATGCACAACAAATACCCGCTCCGGCTTCTTTTTAAATCCCTGAAGCCAGCGGATCAATCCCTGTTTATCCGCATGGCCGCTGATTCCAGCCAATTGTTCAATATGGGCAAAGACTTCAATCGTCTCACCGAAAAGCTTCACTTCCTGAGCCCCTTCCACAAGAGCACGTCCCAGAGTGCCATTGGCCTGATAGCCGACAAATAAAACCGTACATTCCGGCCGCCACAGATTGTGTTTTAAATGATGACGAATCCGTCCGGCTTCACACATGCCGGAAGCCGAAAGAATAACCTTTGGCCGACTGTCAAAATTAATCGCTTTTGACTCTTCACTGGAAACCGACGTTTTCAATCCCGGGAAGGTGATCGGATTAATTCCCTGGTTGACCAGCTCCATCGCTTCCTCATCAAAGCATTCATAAATATTCTGATTAAAAATCGTTGTGGCCTCAATCGCCAGTGGACTATCTACATAGACTTCAAAATTATCATGACCTTTAATGCGATTCTCCGCTTTAATCTGACGAATAAAATAAAGCATCTCCTGTGTACGGCCCACTGCAAAAGATGGAATGACCACATTGCCTCCCCGGTCAAAAGTTTCCTGAATGATCCGACTGAGTTCCTCCACATAATCCGGCCGGGTCTGACCGTGGGACCGGTCGCCATAAGTAGATTCAATGACAACATAGTCCGCTTCTTCCACCGTCGACGGGTCTTTGATCAACGGCTGGTTTGTGTTGCCCACGTCACCGGAAAAGACAATCTTCTTCTGCATTCCGTTTTCACTGATCCATATTTCAATACATGAAGACCCGAGCAAATGACCTACATCGGTAAACCGGATACGGATTCCCGGGCATACATCGATGATTTTGTTATAATCACATCCGGCAAAATGTTCAAGAACGCCTTCCGCATCTTCCATCGTATAGGTCGGCACAACTTCCGGTTTTCCGGCCCGGCGGCCCTTACGATTCTTCCACTCTGCCTCAAATTCCTGAATATGGGCACTGTCTCGAAGCATGATCCCGCAGAGCTGTTTTGTCGCGTTTGTTGCAAAAACGGTTCCCCGGAAGCCTTCTGCATACAATAAAGGCAGCAATCCGGAGTGATCAATATGGGCATGGGTCAAAAACACATAATCAATTTCAGCAGCTGCTGCAGCTACCGGCTGGTTCTCAAAAAAATCTTCTCCCTGTTCCATCCCATAATCAATAAATATCCTGTGTCCGCATGCTTCCAGATAATGACAGCTCCCCGTCACTTCATGGGCGGCTCCTGAAAATGTTAAACGCATAAAAATCCCCCATTTCATATTTATTATTATATACGAAATGGGGGATAATTACTATAAATTTAGTGCATATTGTTCAATCAAATCCCAAATTTCATCCCTTCCCTGCTTGCTTACGGCAGAGAACGGAACAATCGGCGTACCTTCGGTTACATCAAGGCCCACCCGTATCTGCTTCACATGTTTCTGAACCTGACTGCGTTTGAGCTTATCCAGCTTGGTCGCAATGATGACCGGATTAAATCCCTGCTCCACGATCCACTGATACATATGTTTATCATTTGCCGACGGTTCGTGCCGAATATCAATGAGCAAAAACACCAGCCGAAGCTGTTCCGATGTATGGAGATAACGTTCAATCATTGTTCCCCATTTCGCCTTGACTGCCTCAGAAACTTTGGCATAGCCGTAACCCGGCAGATCGACAAAATAAATCTCTTCATTAATATTATAGAAATTGATGGTCTGGGTCTTTCCCGGCTGCTGAGAAGTCCGCGCATAGGATTTCCGGTTCATCAATCCATTGATGAGTGAGGATTTTCCCACATTGGATTTTCCTGCAAAAGCCACCTCAGGCAGAGTGTTTTCCGGAAGTTTGCTTGTAATTCCGCAGACGGTTTCCAGATTGACATTTTTAATAACGTGCATACAATCTCCTTTATTCACTTTCTGTCTTTTCAGGCATCTGGACAAGAGCAGTTTTCAGTACGTCCTCCATGACCTCCGCATAGACAATTTCCATGCCTTCGTAAATCTCGGCATCCATCTCTTCCACATCTTTACGATTTTTCACCGGTACGACTACTGTCTTAATTTTAGCGACTTTGGCTGCCAGCAGTTTTTCCTTCAAGCCACCGATTGGAAGTACCCGTCCGCGAAGTGTAATCTCGCCTGTCATTGCCACACTGGCCTTTACCGGAATTCCTGTAATGGCTGAAATCATCGCTGTTGCCATAGTGACACCGGCCGACGGCCCGTCCTTCGGCACTGCTCCCTCCGGAATATGGATATGAATATCATGTTTCTCAAAGAAATTTTCCGGTATGAAATATTCTCCGCACATGGAACGGATAAAACTGATTCCGGCCCGGGCCGACTCCTTCATCACATCGCCAAGCTGTCCGGTCAATTCAAACTTTCCATTGCCAGGAAGGACATTGACTTCCACAGAGAGAGTAACGCCGCCAACACTGGTCCAGGCCAGGCCCCGGACAATACCAACTTCATCCTTCGTATTCGCCTCATCAAAGGTGTAACGCTCTTTTCCAAGATACTTGCTGAGGGTCTTTACACCGACCTTCACATTCTTTTTATCTTCTTCCACAATCTCTCTGGCCGATTTGCGGCAGATATCTCCTACCCGACGCTCCAGATTACGAACGCCGGCTTCCTGAGTATAGTGGACAATGATCTTTTCCAAAGCCTTATCCGTAATCGATATCTGGCTCTTCTTTAAACCGTGAATTTTAATCTGCTTAGGAATGAGATGCTCTTTGGCAATATGCATCTTTTCATTTTCCGTATAACTATTAACCTCAATGACTTCCATACGGTCCAGCAGCGGTCTCGGAATCGTAGACAATGTATTCGCTGTGGCGATAAAAAGAACTTCAGATAAATCCACCGGCAGTTCAATGTAATTATCGCGGAACCTGGAATTTTGCTCTGAATCCAGAACTTCCAGAAGGGCTGAAAAGACATCCCCTTTATAATCGTTACTTGCCTTATCCACTTCATCCAGCAGCATGACCGGATTCTTTACACCGGCATTTTTCAGTGCGGAGGCAATACGTCCCGGCATAGCTCCCACATAGGTTTTTCGATGCCCCCGGATTTCTGCTTCATCCCGGACGCCGCCAAGGCTGATGCGGACAAATTTTTTATCCAAAGCTCTGGCAACGGATTTGGCAATGGAACTTTTTCCCGTTCCCGGCGGTCCGACCAGACACAAAATCGGACTTTCACCTTTTCCAGTCAAAAGACGTACCGACAAATACTCCAGAATACGTTCCTTAACTTTTTCCAGACCATAATGGTCTTCTTCTAAAATCTTCTCCGCCTGTTTCAGGCTGACCTTTTCCTCATCCCTCTTATCCCATGGCATGGACAAAAGAGTTTCCACATAGCCGCGGATCACACCATTTTCAGAAGCCATATTGGCCGACGAACGGAACCGGTCGATTTCCTTTTGAATCTTTTCCTTTACTTCATCACTGGCTTCCAGCTCCTGAAGCTGAGCTTCAAACTGTTCTGCATCGGTCTGGGTATTATCCTCACCAAGTTCTTCCCGGATGACTTTCATCTGTTCCCGCAGAATATATTCCCTCTGATTTTTATCGACCCGTTCTTTCACCTTGGCCTGAATCTCCCGGGTAATCTGTATCATCTCTATTTCTTTTGTCATAAACTGGGCCAGTACCTCGAAACGCATCTGAAGGTCTACTGTTTCCAGGCACCTCTGCCGCTGCTTATATTCCATCGGCAGATTTGTGCACAACTGATCCACCAGTTTCAACAGATTTTCTTCTTCCAGAAGCTGCCGCACCAGTTCACTGCTGAAATTCGGATTCTGCATGGAATAATTTTCCAGAAGCTCGTGAAGATAACGTACATATCCGGCCTTCTGTACATCATCAATCTCACAGATTGTTTTATCAAAAACCGTAACCTCTGCTTTAAGCATCGGCTCTGTCATCATCAAATTATCAAGATGAGCTCTGTAGGTTCCTTCAACCATCACTCTGAGTGAATCTTTCGAAAGCTTCACAATCTGTTTAATCTTTGCTACTGTGCCAAATTCATATAAGTCATCTCTGCCCGGGTCTTCCACCGCCGCATCCTTCTGAGTCAAAAGTAATATATTCTGATCACCCAACATTGCCGCTTCGATGGCCATCCGCGATTTATTGCGGCTGACTTCAAAGTGAACAATCATATTCGGCAGAATTGTCATTCCCCGCAGTGCAATCACCGGCAATTCTAAACATATATCATTCATCTTTTGTATCACACTCCCGTAATGAACTAATAGGGCTGTACCTTTTTTGGTACAGCCCCCAATCTACATTCGTCTTAATCAGGCAATTTCACCGCTGCTCTTCTTCGGCACTTTTTTACTGCCTGCCACCCGTTTTACAGGTGTTTTCTCACCATAAGTCAATACCGGTTCACCCTGACCATCCACCACTGCTTTCGTAATGGTACAGGAATCTACCAGTTCTTCCGACGGAATCCGATACATGATATCCATCATCGTCTCTTCAATGATCGCCCGAAGTCCTCTGGCGCCGGTCTTCTGCTCAAAGGCCCGGTGAGCCACTTCTTTTACAGCCTCCGGTTCAAATTCCAGACGCACGCCATCCATCTCAAATAACCGCTTGTACTGTCGTACCAATGCACTCTTCGGTTGGGTCAAGATCTGGACCAGCGCATCCTCATCCAACAGATCAAGAGCCACACATACCGGCACACGACCGACAAATTCCGGAATTAATCCAAATTTGATCAAATCTTCCGGCAATGTCTGACGGAATAAGTCGCCAATATTTGTCTCTTCTTCGCTCTGACGGATAGAGGAATTAAATCCAATACCCTTCTGACCGATTCGGGACTGAATAATCTTTTCCAGTCCATCGAAAGCGCCTCCGCAAATAAAGAGAATATTGGTCGTATCAATCTGAATAAACTCCTGATGCGGATGTTTACGTCCGCCCTGAGGCGGTACGGAGGCCACCGTTCCCTCAAGGATTTTCAACAGTGCCTGCTGAACACCCTCGCCGGAAACATCTCTCGTAATCGAAACATTTTCAGACTTTCTGGTAATTTTATCAATCTCATCCACATAGATAATGCCGTATTCGGCCCGTTCCACGTCGAAGTCCGCTGCCTGAAGAAGCTTAAGAAGGATATTCTCCACATCTTCGCCGACATATCCGGCCTCAGTCAGGGCTGTCGCATCTGCAATAGCAAACGGTACATTGAGCATCTTCGCCAGCGTCTGTGCAAGCAAAGTCTTGCCCGAACCGGTCGGTCCGATCAAAAGTACATTACTCTTCTGGAGTTCCACATCCGAATCACTATCTGCTATGATTCGTTTATAATGGTTATAAACAGCGACTGCCAGTGCCTTTTTTGCATCATCCTGTCCGATGATATAATCATCCAGGAAAGCTTTGATTTCCATCGGTTTCATCAGATGGATGCCTTCGGCAATATCTTCTTCCTCTTCAAACTCTTCGGTAATAATCTCCGAGCATATTCCAATACATTCATCACAGATAAATGCATTCGGACCTGCAATCAATTTTCTGACCTGATCCTGGGTCTTATTGCAAAAAGAACATCTTGGAATCTTCTTGTCTTCCATACGTCCTGCCATTATGATACCTCCGGCCTTTCTATATAAAATAGGGGTTTCGCTTGCGAAACTCCTGCGCCGAGCGCGATCGCATAAGCGACATCTTCCGTTTCGCGTGAGCGCGCATCCATAGCGGAGCGCCTTTTTTATGAAACAGATATTATCTGTTTCATAAAAATGTTATCTGCTGACAATGACTTTATCAACCAATCCATATTCTTTGGCTTCCTGGGCCGTCATATAATTATCCCGCTCTGTATCCTGCGCAATGATCTCTAAAGGTTTGCCGGTATTGGCCGCAAGAATTTCATTCAAACGCTGACGTGTTTTTAAAATCTGTTCTGCGACAATATTAATCTCCGTAGCCTGTCCCTGGGCCCCGCCGGATGGCTGATGAATCATAATCGTGGAATTCGGCAGCGCCATACGCTTACCCCTTGTTCCGCCAGCCAGAAGAAAAGCTCCCATACTGGCTGCCATGCCCATACAAATCGTGGACACGTCACATTTAATATAATTCATCGTATCATAAATTGCCATACCCGCAGTCACAGAACCACCCGGGCTGTTGATATAAAGGCTGATGTCCTTTCCCGGATCTTCTGATTCTAAAAACAGTAACTGGGATACAATCAGATTTGCAGAAACATCGGTTACTTCTTCCCCAAGGAAAATGATTCGATCCTTCAAAAGTCTGGAAAAAATATCATAGGACCGCTCGCCTCTGCTTGTCTGTTCAATGACATAAGGTACTAAACTCAATTTCATTCCTCCTGTTATAAGTCAGGCTGATTATTTTTCTACTGCTGCGTCCGTAATCATTTCGAGCGCTTTCTGTGCGGACATATCATTTCTCATTAAATCTACATCCATGTAGCTTCTTACCTTGTCTGCTTCCATATTCCAGGATTCAGCAAGACGCTGGATTTCAGCCTCAATTTCTTCATCTGTAATTTCAATATTTTCTGCAGCAACAATGGCATCCAGAACAAGACGGTTCTTAATATTAGCCAATGCCTGAGGTTTTAACTGCTCAGCAAGCTGCTGTGGTGTCATACCTGTATATTTGAAGTAAACATCCATGCTAAGGCCCTGAGCTCCCAGTTCCTGAGCATACTGGTTCATCATATCATCTGTACTCTTGCGAACCATAGCTTCCGGAATATCCATCTTCGCATTACCTACAACAACATCCATAACCTTCTGCTGTTTTTCAGCCTTTGCTTCCTGAGCCTTTTTCTCTGCCAGAGTCTTCTTCAAATCTTCTTTATATTCTTCTAATGTATCAAAGTCAGAAACATCCTGTGCAAATTCATCATCTACGATCGGATAATCTTTTGTTTTAACTTCATGTACTTTAACTTTGAATAAAGCTTCTTTTCCAGCCAGATCGTCTGCATGATATGCTTCCGGGAATGTTACATGAACATCCACATCAGCACCAGCGGAAGCGCCGATCAGCTGATCTTCAAATCCTGGAATAAAGGAGCCGGAACCAAGAACAAGGCCATAGCCCTCTGCGGAACCGCCTTCAAATAATTCGCCGTCCACGGAACCTTCATAGTCGATCATCACTGTGTCGCCGTTTTCAGCCGGACGGTCCACAGTAACTTCTCTGGCATTCTGTTCCTGAACTTTTTTGATTTCAGCTTCGATATCTTCTTCAGTAACTTCAGCGCTGACCTTCTCGATTTCAACGCCTTTATATTCTCCTAATTCAACGTCCGGTCTTAAAGCAACTTCTGCAGTGAAAATAAATGGTTTGCCTTTTTCAACCTGCACTACGTCAATGCTTGGATAGGATGTGATATCCAGTCCGGATTCCTTTGCTGCTGCTTCATAAGCACCAGGAATCAGATCATTGGCTGCATCTTCATAGAAAATGCTTGCTCCGTAAAGTTTTTCGATAATTGCCTGCGGTGCTTTACCTTTTCTGAAGCCCTGCACGGAAATCTGATTTTTATTTTTATGATAAGCCTTCGCCGTTGCAGCAACAAATTCCTCAGCAGCTACTTCAATGGTCAGTTTTGCCATATTGTTTTCTAACTTTTCTACCTGTACACTCATTGTATTTCTATTCCTCCTTAATTAGGCAAAATGCATGAGAGCATTTTTACGCACTCTAATCTATAGTATATAATATGGAAAGTCATATGTAAATAGGCGAATTTGAAAAAATTTAACGAGAAAAACAGTCCCTGGAAGTCGGCATTTGCATACCAGGCCTTCAGAGACTGTTCTTACCTAACCCCAGATTTCAGTCAAAAGATTATTTCTGACCAGACATCTGTTCTTCCTGTCTGCGGATCATCTGACGAACCATTTCACCGCCGATAGAACCTGCTTCTGCAGATGTTAAATCACCGTTGTAACCGCTCTTCAGATTTACGCCGAGTTCGCCTGCTACTTCCATTTTGAATTTATCCATAGCATCCTTTGCCTGTGGCACTTCCATACGGCTTCCGTTAGATCCTGTTCCTGTTGAATTAGACATATCTTTCACCTCCAAATGATTTTGAATAAGTATCGCTGACTTATTCTGATACTATTATCTGCCGACTTCAAAATTTTATGATGGAAATTTCTAGGTGGTTTGGATATACTGGAAGCAAAGAATATTTTAACACTGTGAATATTGATAATGGTCGGCAGAAAGTGGCGCAATGTCACTAAAATATTCAAGAAAAATCACGCCCGCTGTGTTTCAGGAATCCGATTCACAGGCCTTTTCTGTAACTCGCTACACTCAAACAACAGAAAAGTGCCTGTCGATCACCTGAAAACACGCAGCCGGATTTTTTACGAATATTTTAAACGACAATTGAACCATCTTTCTGCCGTCTCTTCCAAACTTCCACAGTATTTGAAACATTCTTTGGCTGTATTGCCATAAACCTTTACTGTTCTTTGGGAAATTTGAAGATAAAAAAGATTTTTTTGGGTTTTGGTAATAGTTTTGGCGATTCCAGAAGAAAACGGTAGGATGATTTGGACGTTTTTGCGAGCATAGCGTGGACAGAAATCAACGGTCCTCGCCCTTGGCGAGTTTTGATTTCTGTCCGCAAATAAACGGCGCAGAAAAAACGTTCAAATCGACGTGTTTTCCTGGATCGTCGAAACACCTTGCCAAATGCAAAATCTTTTTTATAATTAATATTGCCACATTCGAAATGAAATTTTGAAAGGAAAAAATATATGGAAATTGAAAGAAAGTATTTGATTGACAAACTGCCCTTCGATGTGACGGTCTATCCAAGTCATGAAATTGAACAGGCCTATTTGAATACGGAGCCGGTCGTTCGGGTCCGCCGTCAGGATGAGACCTATTACCTGACTTACAAATCAAAGGGTCTGATGGCCCGGGAGGAATATAATCTGCCTCTGAATGCCGACGCTTACGCCCATCTGCTTGGAAAAGCCGACGGGAATGTACTGACAAAGACCCGGTATAAGATTCCTCTCGGTGACCATCTGACGATAGAAATCGATGTATTTCACGGAAAATTTAAAGGCTTGATTCTGGCCGAAGTCGAGTTTCCAACGATTGAGGAAGCGGAAAGCTTTCAGCCGCCGGAATATTTTGGCAGGGACGTGACCTTTTCGACAGAATATCACAACAGCACCCTCAGTCAAAAATAACTTACGCCCGCTCATCACAAACCAGGAGTTATAGTTTCCGAAGCACCGTATACTGCATGGTAATATAGCAGGCCAGACCGCCGATAAAGTTTGAAATCGGTTCGGCCATAAACACACCGGCCACACCCAGGCCGCCGATTCTCGGCAGGATGACCGTCAGCGGCGCCACAATAATGGCTTTTCTCAATATGGAGAAAAATACGGCCTGAGGCGCTTTATTCAACGCCTTAA
>CABRLU010000042.1 GCA_902471845.1 uncultured Lachnospiraceae bacterium
ACTACGATCAGTGGAAGGAAAATACCTAACGCGCTGTCCAAAGCCGGCACGAATGCTTTTACAAGCATCTGCAGAATGGATACGAATGCAGCGATGATCGTGATATAAACCGGAATATGAATCTTATCCGGAATAATATTTCTTAATAAAGAAATAAGAGCATTGGAGCAAATCAATACAGCCGTTGCCGCAAGTCCCATACCTACACCGTTAAATGCCATTGTTGTAACGGCCAATGTAGGACAAGTACCGATTACCAGACGTAATACAGGGTTTTCTTTAACAAAGCCGGCTGTAAAAACCTCCCATAAACTTTTCTGTTTTTTAGCCATTAGTTTGCACCTCCTGTAATCTGCTGATAAGCTTCGATTGCATAATTTACAGAGTTTGTAACAGCTCTGGAAGTAATCGTTGCACCAGAAATTGCATCAATGTCGTTTGCTGCGCTCTTACCAGTTTTTGTTACTTCAAAAGCACCGCTATCTGGAATAGCCATTACATACTGAGCAGTAAAAGATGGATCAGACTGAGATTTCATACCAAGACCTGGTGTTTCATTACAGTCTACAACTTTAACGCCTGTAATCTCGCCATCTGCAGAGATACCGGTCATAACGCCGACAGCGCCGCCATAACCTTTATAGGATGTGTTGAAAACATAACCAGCGCCATTAGTTGCTGCATAGTATTCAACATCACCAGCGGAAATGGAAATTGTTTCTGTAGAAAAACCGTCTGCTTCAGGAAGCACTTCCATTTTCGCTTCATCAGCAGTTTTCTGATTTAAAACTTCAATTTTTTCTGCTGTCAGGCTGTTTGTACCTACAACGGCCGCTGTAAATACAAGACAAACACCTACTAAAACAGCGGTAGGCCCAATAATATCTTTCGGATTCATGTTCATTATTTAGCGGCCTCCTTTCCAGCGCCGAATGTCTTCGGTGTTGTAAGATTTTCAATATGTGGTGTCAGGATGTTCATCAGCAGGATGGAGAAGGAAACACCTTCTGGAAGAGCGCCAAACTGACGAATCATAACTGTGATGATACCACATCCGATAGCGTAAATAACTTTACCTTTATTTGTAATAGGACTTGTAACATAGTCTGTTGCCATGAAGATCGCACCGAGGAAAAGACCACCGGAGAGAATCTGCATAACCGGATCCTGTCCTAAAACTGCGGAGAATACAAATACTGTTGCAATATAGCAAACCGGAATTGTCGGGCTGATAACTTTCTTAGCTACCAGATAAATACCACCGATCAATAAAGCAAGAATACATGTTTCACCAAGACAGCCTGCTCTCTCACCAAGGAACATCTGCATATATGTAGGAAGCTCTGCTGTATTACCTGCAGCGTTCAAAGCTAATGGTGTTGCTGTAGCTGTTGCATCTACAGCGCCTCTCCATGCAAATGGAGCGATCCATGTTGTCATACGTAATGCAAAAGATGTCATTAAGATAATACGTGCAGTGATCGCCGGGTTTGCAAAGTTGTGACCAAGGCCACCAAACATCTGCTTAACCATAACGATAGCTACGACACCACCGATAGCTGCAATCCAGAATGGAAGTGTAGCCGGGTAGTTGAATGCTAAAAGCATACCGGTAACAACAGCACTGAGGTCACCAACTGTCTGTTCACGTTTCATAACCTTACGTGAAATGTATTCAGAAATAACACAGGCAGCCACTGTTACACACACAAGCGCCAATGCTCGTGGTCCGAAATAGTAAACTGATGCAATTAAAGCAGGAACCATTGCGATAATAACATCAAGCATGATATTTTTAGTCTTCACCGTGCTGGAAATGTGCGGCGATGAAGAAACGATTAATTTACCATCCATTGTTTATTACACCTACTTTCTAATTGCTTGCATTTCTGACCAGGCTTTTGCCTAATCGGATGGACTGTACAAGTTTACGATTAGCCGGACATACAAAGCTGCAGCATCCGCATTCCATACAGTTCATAATATTGAGTTTCTGTAATTCATCTGTGTTTCCGATGTTTGTATATGCTTCCAATTTTGTAGGCATAAGGTTCATCGGACAGGCATTGACACAACGTCCGCAGCGAATACAAGCGGATGGCTCCGCAACTTCTGCGTCCTGTTTATCAAAAATCAAAATACCATTGTTCTGTTTCAGAATCGGGAATTCATCAGACACCATGGCCTGTCCCATCATAGGACCACCAGAGATGATCTTGAATGGAGTACCCTTATAACCGCCGCAGAATTCAACAATGTCTTTGATCGGTGTACCGATTGGAACACGCACGTTCTTAGGTTCGCTGATCGCAGAACCATCAACGGTCAGACGTTTTGTTGTCAATGGCATACCTGTTGCAACATAGTTTGCAAGAACTGCGATAGATGTTACGTTCATAACAACACAGCCAACGTCAGACGGTAATTTTCCCGGAGGTACCTGACGACCTGTACACTGGTCAATTAAAACTTTTTCAGCACCCTGTGGATAACGGGATGGTAAAGTTTCTACTTTGAAATTGATACCATCAATTTTAACCTGTGCAAGACGTTCTGTCATAAGTTTGATTGCTTCCGGTTTGTTGTCTTCGATACCGATTACGGCATTTTTAACATCCAGTAATTTTGCAACCATCTTCATACCTTCAATAACGTTCTCGGAATCTTCAAGGATTTCACGAACGTCCGGTGTAAGATATGGTTCACATTCTGCTGCGTTGATTAACAGGTAATCAATTGCAGCTTTAACTTCCGGCTTCGGACTAATCTTAATATGAGTAGGGAAACCGGCACCACCAAGACCTACAAGGCCGGAATCGTGAGCGGCTTTGATTAAATCTTCGTCACTGTTGATTACTGGTGGCTTGATGGCCGGATCAACTGTCTGCTGTCCATCGCTTTCGATGATTACAGCCTGAGCTTTTGAACCGTTCTGCATCAAAATTGAATCAATTTTCTTAACCTTTCCTGACACACTGGAATGAATTGGTGCGGAGAAAGGTGCAGTGCTGTCACCAACAATGGTACCGACAAACACTTCGTCGCCAACTTTAACGGTAGGCGTACAAGGTGCACCGATATGCTGCTGCATAACCAGGGTGACCTGTGCAGGAACTGGCATGTCCACAGTCGCACAATCTTTTGTGTTTTTTCTGTGAGGCACGGCTGCTCCAGGGCTTTTTACAATTCCTAACTTACAAAGAAGTCCATTTGAATTTTTAGCCATTTGAATCCTCCTCTTTAAATTTAAACCTTGGGGTGTCCCCCTCCGTTTAATGATTTAATATATAATATACTAAATAGTCCCGAATCTCCATCCATTCTGACTATCTAGGTATATCCTTTTTCAGCCTTCATAAGGCTTTAAAGCGTATCCTTCCGCTTCGCCTTCAAAAGACAATAAATCTAAAATACTCTCATTATTATAATATACATTTCGCTGATTATCAACAAATATTGCCAGGACACCATATTTATCCATCAAATTCATGCCTTCATCCAGACCAAGAATAAAACCGGCCGTGGAAAGTGCGTCACACAGGGTACTGTTATCGGCTATAACAGTTACCGACATCAGACCGCTGTCTGCCGGATATCCTGTCCGGGCGTCCAAAATGTGATGGTAGCGTACGCCATCTTCTTCAAAATACCGCTCATAATCCCCCGATGTGGAAATCGAAAGATCTGTCAGTGTGATGATACCGATTCGGTCATCCTGGCCGCCCCTCGGGTCTCTCAACGCTACCCGAAACTTGCTGCCGTCCGGCTTTGTACCAAAAGTCAATATGGAACTTCCCGCAGATATAATGCCCGCGGACACCTCATCCCGGTCAATCTCTGCAGCCGCCTGCTCAATCGCATAACCTTTTCCGATCGCTCCAAGCTCGAATAAAATATGTATATTGTCTGTTTTCAATGTTCCATCCGACAGCGTAACTGCCTGATAGTCCACATTTTTTAAAGCTTCTTCTATCTCTGCCTGGGATGGATGACGTTGATTTTCACCCCCGATATCCCAGAGTCCGGATACGGAAAGCACTGTCGGATCAAATGCACCGCCGCTCTCCTGTGCAACTTCCAGAGCCAACTGAAAAACTTCCTCTCTGCTATCGACAGAAACTTCATGCTGACGATTAAATACATCGACAAGCGAATCCTCTTCCCGCCAGGAAATATCCCGGTCCACATCGCTCAGGCACTGGCTGATCCTTTCCAGATTTTCTTCCAGATTTTCCCTGTTTCTTCCATATAAAGTAGACGTTATTGCCGTCCCCATGGAAAAAGCCGTATCCTGAACATCGGCTGTCTCTTCAGTTGAAACTTTATTACATGAAACGAAAACCATTATTACCGACACCAAAAACAATGTCAGAATAATCGTCTTTCCCGGATTACCTGAATGTATATCAATCACCTCAACTATTGCTCTCCATTCTGTTCTATTTTACACTGTTATCGTGTCTTTTTCAAGCAACAACCCCTGTTTTTTCTCCGAACTTTTTTTTGTATTGAAAAAAATACAACTGTTTTTATTCCCCATGGTTTTTCCATTGACATTCTTATGAACTGCGATGTAGAATAGCCTTTAGAACTTATCAACAGACTAGGAGGAACATACTATGAAAAAATCTTCATCTTTATTGAAACTGGCTCTTTGCACAGTCCTCGCCGCTTCCATGCTTGGAGGCTGTGGAAACAGTACAAAAACCGAAACAACAGCCGCTGCCGAATCTGCGGCAGAAACCACCGGAGAAACTTCTTCTAAAGCAGACAGCGCAGACGATTCTTATACAATTGGTATCTCCCAGCTGGCCGAACATGGTTCTCTGGATAATTGCCGTGAGGGCTTTATCGAAGGCCTTGCTGAAGAAGGATTCATCGAAGGCGAGAATCTGACCATTGATTACCAGAACGCTCAGGGCGACACATCCAATGCCAGCGTCATCGCTCAGAACTTTGTTTCAAAGAAATACGATTTGGTTTGTGCCATTGCCACGCCAAGTGCCATGGCCTGCTATAACGCTGCACAGGGTACGGACATTCCTACTATCTTCACCGCAGTTTCCGATCCGGTCGCTGCCGAACTGGTAGAATCTCTCGAAGCTCCAGGCTCTAACTGTACAGGAACAAGTGATGCCCTTCCTGTGGAGGACCAGTTGAAAATGATTCGTGCTATGATGCCGGAAGCAAAAACTATTGGTATCATGTACACAACAAGCGAAGTAAACTCCATCAGCACTCTGGAGACTTACAAAGAACTGGCGCCAAAATATGATTTTGAAATTGTTGAATCCGGCGTTTCTTCGTCATCGGATATTCCAATCGCTCTGGATGCCCTTGTTACAAAGGTTGACTGTATTTCCAATATGACAGATAACAATGTTGTCAACAACCTGGATACCGTTCTCGCAAAAGCTACGGAAGCCGGCATTCCTGTATTTGGTTCGGAAGTAGAACAGGTTGTCAATGGATGTGCTGCTTCTATGGGTCTTGACTATGTGGAACTTGGCCGTCAGACCGGTAAAATGGCTGCAGCCGTATTAAAAGGCGAAGACGCTGCCACCATTCCTGTTCAGGTTATCAGCAACGGTTCTCTCTATGTCAACAGTGATGTTATGAGCCAGTTTAACCTGACAATCCCGGACGAATATAAAGACAGTTATACCGAAGCAGAATAAGTAACATCAGGAGGAACTGAAACGTGGACATTATTATTTCAATCATCCGTGGTATATTGGAGCAGGGGCTTATTTACGGCATCATGGCTCTGGGAATCTATATCACCTACTGCATTCTGAATTTTCCGGACTTGTCGGTAGATGGGACCTTTCCCCTTGGAGCTGCCGTGACAGCCATCCTTTTAAGTCTCGGTTTTAATCCATGGCTTGCCTTGATTGTTGCTTTTGCCTGCGGTGCCGCCGCCGGATTTGTTACCGGCATTTTCCATGTCAAGCTGAAAATCACCGACCTTCTGTCCGGTATTCTGACCAGTACCGGACTCTACTCGGTGAATCTGATGATTGTCGGCGGAACAGCATTGCTCTCAATCACTAAAGCAAACACCATCTTTAACAGTGGACTGGCCGCACTGTTTCCGGAATCTGTTTCCAGATATGTGACTTTAATCATTATTTTTATTCTGGCAATGATTTTAAAATTTTTACTGGACTGGTACTTAAAAACCCGTTCCGGAATGCTTCTGCGGGCCACCGGTGACAATGAGATCATGGTAACTTCCCTGGCAAAGGATTCAGGAAAAGTAAAAATCGTTGGATTGATGATTGCAAATGGTTTAGTGGCCACGGCAGGTTCTGTTCTCTGTCAACAGCAGCGCTATTTTGAAATTTCCATGGGAACAGGTATGCTCGTTATGGGTATCGCCTCGGTTATTATCGGTATGGCCCTCTTTGGCAAAGTACCTTTCATTAAGCCGACCCTTGTTGTTATCCTCGGCGCTATTGTTTATAAAGCCTGTCTCTCTCTGGCCATCAATTTCGGTATCAATCCGAATAATCTGAAACTGTTAATGACCATTATCTTCCTTATAGCTCTCATTTCCAGACGGGCTATTGATGCGAAAGGAGGCTCTAAAGCATGATTGAATTAAGTCATATATACAAAACCTTTGAGCCGGGAACCGTAAACGAATCGATTCTCTTTACGGATTTTAACCTTTCGATTCACGACGATGATTTTATCGCCGTCATTGGAAGCAATGGTTCCGGGAAAACGACCATGCTGAATCTGCTCTGCGGAAGTCTTGCCCCGGATAAGGGTCAGATTATCAAAGAAGGCCAGGACATTACGAAAATGAAGGAATATCGCCGGTCTGAATTTATCTCCCGGGTATACCAGGATCCTTCCAAAGGTTCCTGCCCATCCTTCAGTATTCTTGAAAATATCGCATTGGCAGATAATAAGGGGAAACCTTACAACCTGCGTCTTGGTATTAAAAAAGACCGTCTGGATTATTACCGGACCTTATTGGAGACATTGAAGCTCGGCCTGGAAAATCGTATTCACGATAAGGTCGGTTCCCTTTCCGGCGGACAGCGCCAGGCTCTGGCCATGCTGACTTCCACTCTGACGCCAACATCCTTAATGATTCTCGATGAACACACAGCGGCTCTGGACCCAAAAACAGCAGATAATATTATGGAGCTGACAGATCGTCTTGTCCATGAAAAAAAATTGACCACACTTATGGTCACTCATAATCTGAAATTTGCGCTCCAGTATGGTAATCGACTGATCATGATGCATCAGGGCAAAGCCATTATTGATGTTTCCGGGGAAGAAAAAAAGAATCTGCCCCTGTCGGAGATTCTCGACAAGTTTAATGAAATCAGTCTGGAATATGGCAATTCACTATAAAAAGTAAAGGGATGACCCCATCGGGCCATCCCCTTTTCATAATCTAAATTAATGAATACTTTCTTTCATGCTGTTGGTTATATAGGAAGGTACCTCTTCTTTCGGAATCCCAAGTACATAAGAGAATTCATCGCAAATCATCTTTTCTGCTTCCTGGAGCATCCGTTCATCGGCCACATGCAGTTTCTTTCCACGTGCCACGACCTTCTCCCGATGTTCAATCAGCATTTTAATCAACTGAATCAGCTCAAAGGTATCCGCCCGGCTGACCATGTCTTTAAAGTGTTCCTTCCGCGCCCGTTCATCATCCATCCATTCTTCCTGAACTTCCGGAATCGCACGAATCTTTGCATCAATTTCTTCTTTCGTCAACACGTATCGCATCTTTGATGTCAGCTTTTCGTTGTTTACAGGAACAAATACTGTGGAATTCGATGCATAAATCGGCTTCAAAATATAATATTCCACCATCCGGCCGCCGCAATCTCTTTCATCAATGTCCACCACTCTGCAGACACCATTTGTTCCATACAATACCATATCATTTACCTGAAACATTCCGATTCACCTCTTTCTGTGGAAATGCCCTGTAAAATATTTACTAACAGAAAAAGCGTCTTGTTTCACACAACTGGATTTACGTTCCACTTCCTGTAAACAACACGCTGTATTATTATTATAACCCATTTTTCACAAAAATGTTATGGGCATTTTATACAAAATTCACAATGTCTATATTTGTATACAATGAATAATTGACAATTTTACACGATATAACTTCGTGATAATGCCATTACACATAATCCACAAAAAAGTGTATAATCTAATAATTATAAAATACACTCGGAAAGGATTGTAAATCATCGATGAATAAAATATTTGACAAACTGAACCCCTGGCTCACAAAAGCCTACGCACTTGGTGCGGCTCTCGTTTTATTTGAATGGGATAATGAAACAGAAGCGCCGGAGGCAGCTTCCGAACTGACCGCTCGTGCCATTGAAGTGCTTTCCAATGAATATTATGAAACAATTATCAATAAGGACGTTAAAAAGCTTTTGAATCAGCTTTCAGAAGAAAAAAATCTGACCGATAAAGAACGGGCCATCTTAAAGGATTTGAAAAAGCAATATGAAAGTATGGAACCCATTCCTCCGGAAGAATATCAGTCTTACCAGGGACTCATCGCAAGAGCACCTTCCATCTGGGCTAAAGCAAAAGCTGCCGATGATTACGCCATGTTCGCACCAACACTGAAAGAAATTATCGACTACCAGAAAAAATTTATTAAATACCGTCTGAAAGCCGGTAAAAAGAAAGTACATCCTTATGATCTTCTTCTGGACGACTATGAAGAAGGTTTCACCATGAAGGAATTAGATATCTTTTTCGAAAGACTTAAAAAAGAAATTGTCCCTTTGATTCAGGAAGTGAATGCAAAAAAGGATAAAATCAACAAAGAATATAATTACAGGAATTATCCTGTTGAGTTCCAGAAAACTTTTAATCGTAAACTGGCGGAACACGTAGGCTTCGATTTCGGCCGGGGCGTCATAAAAGAGAGTGTCCACCCATTTACAACAAACCTGCACAACAAAGATGTTCGGATTACAACAGCCTACCGGGAACATAATCTGGAAAGCGCCCTGTTTTCAACCATCCATGAAAGCGGCCATGCCCTGTACGAAATGCACATTGCTGATGAGCTGACAGCGACGCCGGCCGGCACCGGCACTTCCATGGGTATGCACGAAGGTCAGTCCCGTCTTTTTGAAAACAATCTGGGGCGCAGCCGTGCCTTTTGGGTACCGCTCTTCCAGAATTTAAAAGACACCTTTCCGGAACAGCTGGCTGATATTGATTTGGATACATTTATCCTTGGTATTAACAAATCTTCACCAAGTCTTATCCGTACTGAAGCCGATGAATTGACATATTCGCTCCATATTCTCATCCGCTATGAAATCGAAAAGATGATTTTTGAGAAGGATGTGGATATCGATCAGCTTCCGAAAATATGGTCAAAAAAATATGAAGAATATCTGGGGGTAAGACCTGAAAAAGACTCTGAAGGTATCTTGCAGGATATCCACTGGGCCTGCGGGAATTTTGGCTATTTTCCTTCCTATGCACTGGGAACTGCCATCGCCGCACAGATTTATGCCCATTTAAAACAAGTCATGCCGCTGGACGAGCATTTGAAAGCCGGGAACTTCCAGCCGATTAACGATTACTTAAAAGAGCATATTCATCGCTTTGGAAAAACAAAGACAACAAATGAAATTCTGAAAGATATGATGGGTGAAGACTTTAATCCTCAGTATTATATCGATTATCTGAAGGAAAAATTTGAAGAATTGTATAAAGATCTATAAAACTAAAGGGATAGGCCACATCCAGTCGCCTATCCCTTTGCTTCCACATACCATGACTTTCCATTGTCCAGGCAATAGACACCCAATCGGCCGCCATAAACACAGCCGCAGTCAATGGCAATATGATGATTTTTTTCAAATATCCGCCCCTTCTGCTCCCCTTTAAGCCGCAGCGTCGGAGTATGTCCGGTGACCAGATACCGGTCATCGAAATACATTTTGTTATAATCCGGGGATTTGAAAATAACTTCAGACAATGCGTAATCCTCTAAAGCTTTTCCCGGCACAAAAGGTTCCAGACCTCCATGAACTAAAACAAAGTCCCTGCCTCCGGCACAGACCTCCTCATATAAAGCAAATTCCTCCAGATAGTCAAGAATATCCAACCGTTCCTCCGCAGAAAGCTTCTGAAACTGACGTATCGTAGACTGTCCGCCATCCATGCTCCAGTTCAGATAATTGGTCATATCTTCCGCGGACAAATAATTTTCCGCATTTTCTTCCGTAATCTCCACACACAGTTTCTTCAATACAGTCAAGGCCATATACTCATGATTTCCGATCACCGGCAAAACGTTTGGACGCAGCATCATATCCTGAAGAAGTTTTATCGGCTCCGGGCCTCTGTCTACCACATCTCCCAGAACATATAACGTATCCTGTTCATTAAAATTTATCTTTTCAAGAGCCTCCCGGTACTCCTGATAACATCCGTGCAAATCACTCATCACATAATGCATCCTGTTTCCTCCTCATCTGGTTCCAGTATATCATATTTCGGTGCCTATTCAAGGCACCGAATCTGACACCAGCCATCCGGATTGACCGTCGCCAGCACTTCCTCAAAACCGGTCTCAAAATAAACATAATAGTCTCCATCGGACTGAAGGAAACGCACAGCACATTTCAGTTCACTGATGCGCCTCCGAAATTCCGGATGAATTCCATTAGCCATTCGCAGAATCTGTTCTTCTTCCCGGAACTGTTTCTGTCCGGGCAGTTCCTGATAATGCAGATATAAATGTCCGGCCTCACATGGATTCGTACACTGACTGCTTTTAAAATAGCTTCCAAGCATCATATAGATCACGTAAGCCTTTGCCAACTGGATACTGTAGCGTTTACTGTTATTCGTCACTGCATTTTTCATAAAACTTACCTCCTGAATAAACCGTGTACCGTTTTTAAGCACACAAAAAGCGTTGTAAAAAAGGGCAGAAAGATAGTGTCATCCTTCTAACTCCATTCCACAACGCTATATAAATCTTTCACTTCCGATACATGATAATCAGGAAATAAGTGTTTACATTATAGTCTTTTTCTCTTATTTTGTCAATATAATGCTTTATAAATTCCAAGCACAGTTTCCCGTGTAAGTTCGGTATAATTGTTTGCCATCAACCGTCCCTGTTTTTCCATAACGATATCCGTAAACTCTTCTAATTCACTCTCTTTAACGCCATAGGCCCGAAGAGGCTGTTTCTTTAACAGTTGATCCAACAAAGCCTCCAAAGTTTCATAAACCTTTGTTTCCGGACAGTTTAGAATTCCGGAAAGCAGTCGATTCAAATCCTGAATAGCTCCTACCGGCTGAAGTTTCTGATAAGTTTTATAAACTTCCGTAAATAAAGCATAGTTCGCTTCACCATGGGCCACATGATATCTGCCGCCTAATGGAAAACTCATGGCATGTACAGCGGCACAGCCTGCATTACTGAACGCAATTCCAGCGTAGTTGCTCGCCATAAGAAATCCCTTCATATGGCTCAATCGGGCATCCTCACCTTTAGCCCCAATCTCCTTAAAACCATTTAAAATCATACGGATGGCCTCAATCGAAAACATCCGTGAAAAGGGACTGGCCTTTGGTGATGTAAAGGATTCAACCGCATGAATAAGGGCATCAATAGAGCTGGTCGCAAAAAACCTGAACGGCAGACCTTCCAGAAGCTCCGGAATGAGAACCGCTTCATTAGCCAGCAACGCATCATCCGCCAGGCCCATCTTTGTATTTCTGGACTCCAGAATAAGCACGCCGATATTTGTCACTTCGCTTCCTGTACCGCAGGTTGTCGGCACAAGAATCAGTTCTTTATCACGGACTGGCGAAAACTTTTTGTCATAAAGGTCCAATACCGGTGTCATCCTTTCCAGTGCAAACAATTTTGCCACATCCAGAATAGCGCCGCCGCCGATCGCAATGACCCGATGGTATTCGTAATCCCCCACCGCCGCATGCATTTTTTCAACCATAACGTCACTCGGCTCACCCTGAATATATTGACGATAGTCCACGACCCTGGCCTCGCCGGTCAGGCCTTCAAAATAACGTTTATAGGTTACGCCGCTGACAAAAATCAAATCACCCCTGGCAGGATTTAACTGTCCGCAAAATTCTTTCACCGTGTCGCACTGTTTAATCGTCGGCACGATACGAAACTCCTTCATATACAAACCGCCTCCTGATTCAAAACTCGGATTTAGAGTAACTTCTTCAAATCCCTGATATCTTCCAGTATGACATCCGCAGCCCCGATTTCCTCTCTTGTTCCGAAACCATAAGCGCAGCCGGCTGTATACACTTTATGATATCTGGCCACCTCCATATCGTGGAAACGGTCACCGACCACAAGATACTCGGAAGGATATTCTTCTTTAATCACATTAAAAATTTCATATTTTGGTTTCTGGTCATAGTCGCCACTGCAATACATATGGTCAAAATAATTTCGCAGGCCGAAACACTCGGCATGCATATCCATATAGGCCCGTCCGCAGTTACTCAGGTAAAGAAGGTGATACCCCTTATCCTTGAGGTACCGGAGCGTCTCCAGTGCTCCGTCATAGAGAACAGCTTCTTTATTCCGGATTTTCTCTGTCATGAGACGTCCGACTTCTCCGGCATAAAACATCTTTTTCTCCTGTGAAAACTCCGGCATAAAGGAATCCCACATGTCCTGAACACTATATCCAAGCCATTTTGTAATCTCTTCATCCTGAAATTCCCGTTCCGGAGCATCTTTGGCGGACACCATCTCCCGATAGACCTGACGGAATGCCTCCACATAGATTTTTGTACTATTGTGGAGGGTTCCGTCATAATCAAAAATAATCGTTTTTACGTCTTTCATTGCCTTTTTAAATTACATCTGGCGGAAAAGATTTGCCATTTCAATAGCACTGAGTGCACAATCATAACCTTTGTTACCGGCTTTTGTACCAGCACGTTCAATAGCCTGTTCAATGTTGTCTGTAGTAAGTACACCGAACATTACCGGCAGACCAAACTGAAGAGATACAGAAGCAACACCTTTGGACACTTCCGCACACACATAATCATAATGGGATGTAGAGCCTTTGATGACTGCGCCAAGACAGATAATCGCATCATATTTATTGCTCTGAGCCATTCTCTGAGCTGCCACAGGGATTTCAAAAGCTCCCGGTACCCATGCAACTTCGATATCCTCTTCATTCATGCCATGACGAACGAGACCGTCAATAGCTCCGCTAAGTAACTTAGAACCGATAAATTCATTAAAACGTGCAACGATAATTCCTACCTTTAATCCTTCAGCAACCAGTCTTCCTTCAAATGTTTTCATTGTTATATCCTCCATTTTATCTTAAATTTATATGTTGATCATTTTATTTGTAAGTCAGCCAGTGACCCATTTTTTCCTGTTTGGTTTTTAAATAGAAAGCGTCATCCTTACCAAGTTCCATCTGAATCGGAACTCGCTCAACGATGGAAAGTCCATAGCCTTCAAGGCCATAAACCTTTTCCGGGTTGTTTGTCATAAGACGCATTTCTTTAATGCCCAAATCCACTAAAATCTGTGTACCAATGGTATAGTCGCGCATATCCGCCGGGAAGCCCAGTTTGATATTTGCTTCGATTGTATCATAACCCTGATCCTGAAGCTCGTAAGCACGAATCTTGTTGATCAGACCGATGCCTCGACCTTCCTGACGCATATAGAGAAGTACACCGCGGCCTTCGGCTGCAATCCGCTTCATAGCTGCATCATACTGCTGACCGCAGTCGCAACGGCCGGAGCCTAACGCATCACCGGTAAGACACTCGGAATGTACCCGGCACAGTACTGGTTTCCCATCCCAGATATCGCCTTTAACTAAAGCAACATGATGTTCTCCGTTCAGCTTGTTGATATATCCATAAATTTCAAAATATCCATAACGGGTCGGCATTTTTGCCTTTGCTACACACTCTACGAATTTCTCATGGGTTTTGCGATAATGAACCAGGTCTTTTACCGTTCCGATTTTCAGGCCATGCTCTTCGGCAAATTTCACAAGATCCGGTGTCCGGGCCATCATGCCGTCTTCTTTCATAATCTCACAGCAAAGTCCGACCGGTTTCAATCCAGCAGCTCTCAATAAGTCAACCGTTGCCTCCGTATGTCCGCGGCGTTCAATTACACCACCGTCTCTTGCCAGCAGCGGGAACATATGTCCCGGACGACGAAAGTCTTCCGGCTTTGCATCATCATCCACGGTTTTCATTGCCGTAATTGAACGCTCATAGGCAGAAATACCTGTGGTCGTACTCACGTGGTCAATCGATACGGTAAATGCGGTTTCATGATTATCCGTATTATGAACGCACATCTGATGAAGTTCCAATTTATCTACATATTCTTTTGCCATCGGCATGCAAATAAGGCCCCTGGCATAGGCTGCCATAAAATTCACATTTTCCAATGTGGCAAATTCCGCAGCACAAATCACATCACCTTCATTTTCTCTGTCCTCATCGTCAATGAGAACAATATTCTTTCCGGCTTTCAAATCATCTAAGATTTCCTCAATGGTGTTGAATTTAAATGTTTCACTCATCTTTTAAGTCCTTCTTTCTTTGTTTAGTAAAATCGATTAGATAAAACCGTATTTTCTTAAATAATCTTCGTCAATGGTTTCTTTCACAGGTTCCTGTATATCTTCCTGCCCTTTCAGAAGCTTTTCCACATACTTACCAATCAGATCATTTTCCAGATTCACCATATCTCCGGCTTTCTTTTTCAGTAATGTGGTTTCTTCTCCCGTATGAGGAATAATGGAAACCTTAAAGACTTTATCATCCACATAAGCCACTGTCAGGCTGATGCCGTCAATGGTTATGGAACCTTTCTCAATAATATATCTTAAAATGCCGGGAGCTGCCTCAACAGTCACCCAGACTGCATTATCTTCCCGCTCCAGCGACAGCACTTTTCCGGTACCGTCCACATGGCCGCTGACAATATGTCCACCAAGCCGGTCACAGAGGCGCAACGCCCGTTCCAGATTCACCTTATCTCCCGGTCTTAAATCTCCGAGATTCGTCCTCCGGATAGATTCGGCCATGACATCCGCGTCAAAGGTCCCTGAGCCAAGCTTTGTTACAGTCAGACACACACCGTTTGTACATATACTGTCCCCAAGTTTTGTCCCCTCAAGAACCTTACTGGCGGCAATGGTCAGCACAGAAGATTTGGCACCATGTTTCACACCTTTTAAAACGCCCATTTCTTCAATAATCCCTGTAAACACTCTGCTCACCCTCTTTCTTTAATGTATCCGGTAATCTTTATGTCGTCACCAATCACTTCCGCTTTCCAGTTCGAAATATGCCAGGCTTCACTTAAAGCTGCAATTCCCCGGCCTTCCACCGGCGTCTTTGCACTTTCGCCGCCAATGAGCATCGGTGCGATATAAAACTGTACTTTATCCACAATTCCAGCCTTTAAAGCACCTTCTGCCAATCGTCCCCCGCCTTCCAGCAATATACTGTCAATTTTCATTTCTCCCAGACAATCCATGAGGATATTCAAATCCACATGCCCGGCATCGTCGGCCGACACCTCGATGACCTTAACGCCCTGCTCTGCCAATCGCTCTTTTTTTGCAGCATCACTATTTTCCACAGCAGCCACAACAAGCGGAAACTCTTTGGCAGAACATACGAGTTTAGACTCTTCAGGAATGGAAAGATGACTGTCCACAATGATCCGCACCGGCTGTTTTCCCCCTGGAATTCGGCAATTCAGCATCGGATCATCCGCCAGAACCGTACCGATGCCCGCCATAATTCCTGTCAATTCATGCCGCAGACGATGAACCTCTTCTCTGGACGTTTCACAGGAAATCCACTGGGATTCGCCCTCCGCCGTAGCAATCTTTCCATCCAACGACATAGCCGCCTTCAGGAGAACAAAGGGACGCTTCGTAACGATATATTTCATAAATACTTCATTTAATGCAATCGATCTTTCAGCCAGAACTCCGGTAATGACAGGAATACCTGCATTTCGAATCTTCTCAATGCCCCGGCCCGCCACAAGGGGATTCGGGTCCAATGCACCAACCACAACCCGACCGATTTTCTTTTCCACAATCTTATCCGCGCACGGCGGTGTTTTACCATAATGGGAACATGGCTCCAAAGTCACATACATGGTTGCTCCGGTCACATCTTCCACGGCATTCTTAAAGGCATTCACCTCTGCGTGACCCTCACCGGCACGAATATGATAACCTTCACCGATAATCCGACCGTTCTTCACAATCACTGCCCCGACCATCGGATTTGGAGTTGTTGTTCCCCGGCCTTTGGCCGCCAGTTCGAGAGCG
>CABRLU010000043.1 GCA_902471845.1 uncultured Lachnospiraceae bacterium
TATACCCATTCGGGCATCCCGTAATGCATGCCCTTCGGGCGGGCGCGCTCCGTCAAGCTTCGCGCGACAAGGTATACCCATTCGGGCATCCCGTAATGCATGCCCTTCGGGCTGGCGCGCTCCGTCAGGCTTCGCGCGACAAGGTATACCCATCTTCTGCACACTGAATATTACTTTCAAAGAATTGTTTCGCCGCTTTTACGAGATATTCCGTATCTTTTGCCCCGGCCGTTTCATAAGATGAATGCATAGCCAGCTGAGCAAGTCCGATATCTACCGTATTCATTGAAATCTGTGTTCCGGCAATATTCCCCAGTGTGGAGCCTCCGGCAATGTCCGACCGATTGACATACACCTGATATGGTACGCCTGCTTTCTCACAGATCATTTTAAATATTGCAGATGACACACCATCCGACGTATACCTCTGGTTCGCATTATATTTAATCACAATGCCTTCATTCATAAACGGTCGGTTGACTGCATCGGATTTCTCCATATGATTTGGGTGGGCTGCCTGGGCATTATCTGCGGATACCATAAAACTTGATGCCATCACGCGGCTGCGCTCCAGCTCATCCATACCACTTTCACGGCAAATCCTGAAGACTGTTTCTTTCAAAAAATCTGAGGCTGCTCCCTGTTTTGTCGTGCTGCCGACTTCCTCGTTATCCAGGACTGCCATCATCGCTACCTTAGGACAACTTTCTGCCCGAAGCAGACCATTGGCTGAAGCAAAAACACATTGCAGATCATCCAGCCGGGCAGAAGAAATATAGCATCCGTCTTCACCCCATATGCTGCCGCGCACTCTCGGATAAAGAAACAAATCGTGCCCCATAATATGCTGAACATCCACACCGGCAGTTTCTGCAATCACGTCCATGAATGTCCCCGAAGCATTTCCGTCTCCATACAACGGAAGCAAATCTTTTTGAATATTAAATTTATACCCCTCATTCACTCCCCGGTTCATATGGATTGCAAGACTCGGTATAAGGAGCAGATCCCGGTCCACATTGACCAGCTTAGAAACGATACGCTCGCCATCGCGAACCAATAACCGTCCCGCTGCCGACAATGGCCGATCAAACCATGTGGACATGAGCATTCCACCATAGCCTTCCACATTTAACTTTGTGTATTTCTTTTCCACGTTAATCTCCGGCAATTCTTTCAACTTAAATGTCGGTGAGTCACTGTGACTGGCCATAATATGAAAGCCTTCAATGACTTTCGGTACACAAAAGGCAATGATTGATGACCCGTTCCGGGTCACATAGTACTTTCCGCCCGGTCTTAAGGTCCACCGATGACTCTCCTGAAGTTTTTCAAATCCTCCGGCATGCAGTATTCCCTCTAATGTGTTTACCACATGAAAGCAGGTTGGGCTTCTTTCTATAAATTCAAGTAATTCTTTCGGACTGTAACCTTGCATGTCTATCTCCTTTTTTATTTTTTACTATTCAATGGCCATAAACCGAATTTCCTTCCAGGGTCAGTATGGTAATACCGCCTTCTGCCAGCATATTTTTATACTTGGTAATAATAAATACATCCGCAGAAAATGCCAGAGGCGGCAGTGTCCCCATATCCTCAATGCTGAACCAGCCTGTCTCTGTAATATCATCTCCCGGTTTCAATGTCTCGTTCCCATGATAGTGGGCGAGCAGAACAACGACCAGCGAACTGACCCCATTATCAAACTGATTGGAAACCACATTGATAATGCCATCCGCAGGGCATGTGATGCCCGCTTCCTCCTTCACTTCCCGAAGGGCGGCTTCCAAATAAGTTTCTCCATACTCGATATACCCGCAGGGCAGACACCATTTTCCCGGATAGATGGAATCCTTATGCCGTTTTCCCAGAAGTATTTCTCCCCGCTCATTCACAACAAGAACAGCGATACATGGATAGGGATTTTTATAATGAATATGACCACAGCGCGGGCATCTTTGTCTTAAAATACCACCTTCCTCATAATCCTCGCACTCGGCTCCGCATTTGATACAAAACATGACTGCCTCCTTAATAATATGTAATATTTACCTGCTTGCCCAGATGCTCCATCGCATCCTTCAGCTGGACAACCAGATTCTTGCGTACACTGATGTCAAATAATTGATTATTTTCATAGTTTGCCTGATTGTTGGCCTTGCCGACAAAAAAGTTCAGCTCCGTACACTCTTCCAGCAAAATCCGGGCCAGGCGGGCGCCGCCGTTATCCGCATCCAGAGCTTCAAAAAAGTCAGCATCAATATCGCCCTCATCAAACTGTCTCAGCAGCTTAAATGTATGACTCATCGTCAATACACCCTCTGTGACCAGATCCAGTCCCTGAATATTCGCCGTTGGCGGAACATCCCTTGTTCCGTCATTATTATTCGTCATTTCCCGATTTAAATACCGGGCAGCAATCTGGCTGCTCGTACCGCCACAGACAATCTTTTTGCCGTCGGCCGCCATAAAAGCTTTCATCAGCCGGACATCGTCTTCTTTCTTTTCCGGAGGCCCGGTAAAGATATTAACAATGTGACGTTCAATGATCCGCGCCACAGCCACCGTCGTGTCGTCTCCCGGCCGCTGCTGGTACAGATCGTCACAGGCCTGACTGAGCATAGCGGCAATACGCGCCGCCGACTTGGTTTCCTTTACGCATTTTAATGTGTATTCGGCCATACTCTCCCAGGTCCAGCCAAAATTCAGCAGTTCTCCCACACCGGCATAAATCGTGCCGTCACTCATAAGTACGAAACAGTCATCCGGCTGAACCTGAAAACGATATTCCCGAATTTTCCTTCCACTGATTTCCCGAATATTATCCGGGATTGTCATCAGCTTTTTATTCCGGACAAATATACATCCCGGGTTATCAAATTCGACCAGATAGGCGTCTCCGCTGTGGAAAATCTGCAAAATACTAAATGTTGAATAGGATATGCCCCGAACCTTACAGACCGGAAGCGTACTGGCCAGTGTTTCAACAGCTTCCTCGATGGGCTCACCTTTTAAAAACATGGTCCCCAGAATTTTTGACGCCAGTGTCGCCAAAATATTGGCCTTAACGCCGCTCCCCATACCGTCGGCCAGAATAACGATATCCGAGTCCTCTGTCTTTAAGATTTCCACCTTATCTCCACATAATTCCTCGTCATGTTTATTCAAACTTTTCCAAGACACATCAATACTGACGTTCATTTTACACCAACCTTCCGCCTATCGGCCGTCATCCTCTAACATGGAACGTTTCAACTGATTCAGAGTTGCCTTTGTTTCTGCCGTCGTTTCTCCAAGCAGTCCGGCAATTTCCTGAGCCACCATCATCTGCTTATCAATGACCATCTGGGCTGCTTCCACGGTTTTCATCTTCAACTGATACTGATGTTCCAGTTCCTTTTCTTCCGCCGTTATATCCTGAATGATCGTCAGCAGTGAATCCTGATTCTCCATATAAATTACACTGATCAGTACCGTCATTCCATACGGTTCCAGCTCCATTTTTCTTCGGTGGATGGACTGGTGGGTCTTTAAAATATCTTCAAACAGAGACGCATCCATAAATTCATAAATATAGCGTTCCAGAGCTTCCTGTCTGGAAACCTTAAATACCTTTTCCGCCTTTACGTTAAACTCACTGATACGCAAATCGTGACGGATAATCAGAATCATATTCGGTGTGGCCTCAAGAACCAGGTTTGACATGGACTGGGCCTGCTCATATGTATGCGGAAGACACATATCCAGTTCCGCTTTGCCCTGGAATACGGCAATGGCTTTCTCCCGGCAGCTCGTATAGCCGCAGGCACCGCAGTTTAATTCCTGATCTTTATTATATTTTCCGGTAGCTTTTAAAATCTCCTGGATTTCCTCTTCCGTCGGCATATGGTCATTTTCTTTTCTTGAACAGAACTTCTTCGCCATGGCAACATCTACCGGTGCATCCAGACTTTCTGCTGGTGCATATTCCACCTGATCCTCAATATGAAAACGGGCACGGTATCTGGAAAACTCCATCTTTGTCGTCGCCGGCCCTTTGATACAGCCACCTTCACACATATTCATCTCGATAAAACAATTCTGAATTTCTCCGGCTTCCATGGCCTCTAAAAGCTCCCGGCAATTTTCAATCCCATCCACAAACATATGCCTGTAGCCAGCCAACTGATCCTCCGGACTTATATGTATCTCTGACTGTCCTTCGGCCGGTTTTGACAGCATGACGGACTGAATCACGCCCCGGCTGATCGGATAAAGCCGGTTGATCTTCGGATCCGGATTGGCCATCGGACGATTTTCACATTCACTGAGCAGGATATTCTCAGACTGCATCCATTCCTTTAATTCTCCAAAATGAATAACCGCATCGATAGCGCCTTCTGTCCGCTCGTCTCCTTCCGCCTCTTCCTTCTTTGCCACACAAGGTCCAAGGAAAACAACCTTTGTATCCTCCCCGTAAATCTTTTTTATAAGCCGTCCGTGAGCTACCATTGGCGACACCACCGGTGCCATAAACCGCACCAGTGACGGATAATATTTCTCAATCAGATCATTGACACTTGGACAGCAGGTTGTGATCATGTTCGTCATCTGCCTCTCCGAAAGAATCCTCGCATACTCAGCTGTCACCAGGGCTGCGCCCTCCGCTGTCTCCCGAACCGCTGTAAACCCAAGCTTCAACAGGCCATCCACCACCTGTCCCGGCGTTTCATAATCCATAATTCCCAAATAGGACGGGGCAATAGAAACAACCACCTTTTCACCAGAACGGATATAATATTTTACCCGATCCAGATCACTGACAAATGTCTTGGCATTCTGCGGACAGACTTCCAGACATTTCCCGCACAAAATACAATATTCCTTCATAATCTGTGCCTGGGCATTTTTCACCCGAATCGCCTTCACAGAACAGGAACGCACACATTTGTAACAATGCTTACAACTCGCATTCTTAAAATCAATAATCTTCATAAACCTCTCCCCTGCTACTCATGAAACTTTTTAGTTACTTTCAATTCCGAAATACTTTCTCTATTGCATTATACCATTCTTTGATAAACTTTTCACCTCACATTCGATGTTCTTTTTATGTGCAGTCTTTTAAAATCAACCCGCACCGTTCAGGGCAAATGATTTACATGAGCCAGAAGATAATCGATGACGTATTTACTTGCAATCGGCAGGCTGTCTTTATCTTTATATCCAACCGCAAGAGAACGGTAGATCGGCGGCTCTACCGGCCGACACACAATATCAAAATTTGTGCGGCGCAGCATAAGTTCAGCTAAAATACTGACACCGAGCCCTGCCTCCACCATAGTCATGATCGCATAGTCATCGTGAATGGTATATTTAATATCCGGTTCCAGTCCGGCCGCATGAAAAGCATTGATCGGTTCACTGAAATGCCCTTCTTCCAGCAAAATAAAGGGCTCTTTTGTAAGCTCTTCGATAGGCACCTTCTCGTTTTCAGCAAGGGGATGCCCTTTCGGCAGAACCGCCAGCATTTCTCCGTCTTTAATGGGAATTGTATTCAAATCTCTGACTGCCGCCGGTGTGATAAAGCCAAAATCCACCGCGCCCGTTTTTATCCATTCCGGAATTAACGTATAATCTCCCTGATGAAAAAGAAATTGAACCTGGGGATAAATCTCCTGAAATCCTTTGATCAGCCCCGGCATCCAATGGCAGGTAATACTTGAAATCGTCCCCACACGGATAATTCCCGTTTCCAATCCTCTGATTTCATTTGCTTTTTCCTGCATCGCACGATACTGAATAATACTGCGCTCAATAAATGGATACAGCTCAGCCCCTTCAATCGTTAATTTAACGCCTGTCCGGGAACGGGTCAGCAGTTTGATTGAAAGTTCATTTTCCAGTGACGCTATCATCTGGCTGATAGACGACTGGGTATAACCCAGGGCCTCAGCCGCCTTCGTAAAGCTTCCCACCTCAATAATTTTCTGTAAAGCAATGTATCTGTTCATTATGACAAATCGCCTTTCTTAAAAATTGATAAATGCATATACAGCAAGACAGGAAGAGCGTTTTGCTCTTCCTGCACTTGCATTTCCAATTCTATTAATTTCCGTTAACACTCCGTTTTACATAGGTTGTATGGAGGACTTCATGAGCCTTATGGCTTCCCGGTTCTCCAAAATACTCCTCATAAACCTTCTTGATGGAAGGATTCTCGTGAGATTTACGGATTGTCTTTGCAGCATCATTATCATACAGTACTTTCGCACGGATTCCCTGAACATCCACAGTATTGCGGACGGTTCCGGATACCTGAGGCTGACCGCCGCCATTGACGCAGCCGCCAGGACAGCCCATGATCTCAATAAAATGATAATCTGCTTCGCCGGCTTTTACTTTTTCAAGAAGCTGTCTTGCATTGCCGAGACCGGAAGCTACAGCAACTTTCACATCCATACCGGCCACGTTGTAAGTGGCTTCCTTGATTCCCTTTGTTCCGCGGACATCGACAAAATCCGGATTCGGAAGTTCTTCGCCAGTCAATGTTTCTACTGCAGTACGAAGAGCTGCTTCCATAACACCGCCTGTCGCACCAAAGATAACAGCCGCGCCTGTCGATTCTCCCAACGGATCATCAAATCCTTCATCCGGAAGCTCATTAAACCGGATGCCGAGGCGTTTGATCATACGGGCCAGCTCACGGGTCGTCATGGCATAGTCCACATCCGGTACTCCGGCTGCACTCTGATCCGGACGGCCGATTTCAAATTTTTTAGCCGTACACGGCATAATGCTGACACTGACGATCTTCTTCGGATCGATGCCCATCTTTTCCGCATAATAGGTCTTTAACACAGCTCCGAACATCTGCTGCGGTGACTTACAGGAGGACAGATTTTCTGTCATATCCGGGAAGTAATGCTCACAGTATTTAATCCACCCTGGTGAACAGGATGTGATCATCGGAAGAACACCGCCGTTCTGTACCCGGTCAAGGAATTCATGGGCTTCTTCCATAATCGTCAAATCCGCACTGAAATCCGTATCAAAGACTTTATCAAAACCAATTCTCCGAAGGGCTGCTGCCATCTTGCCTTCCACATCGGTGCCCATTGGATAACCAAACTCCTCACCGAGGGCAGCACGTACCGACGGAGCCGTCTGAACACAAACATATTTTTCCGGATCAGCCACAGCTTCAAGGACCTCATCAATATAATCTTTTTCTCTCAATGCTCCCGTTGGACAGACTGCAATACACTGTCCGCAGGATACACAGCTCGTCTCGCCAAGACCCATATCAAAGGCGGAACCGATATAGGTTTTAAAACCACGCTCATTGGCTCCGATGACGCCAATCCCCTGAACCTTTTCGCAGACAGCCACGCAGCGTCGGCAGAGAATACACTTGCTGTTATCACGAATCATATGTGCAGCGGATGTATCGATTTCACTCTCAAGCATCTCGCCGTCATATTTATGCTCATCGGTCACACCCAAATCCCGGCAGAGCTGCTGCAATTCACAGTTTCCACTGCGGACACAGGAAAGACACTCTTTTCGGTGATTGGAAAGAAGAAGCTGTAACGTCTTTTTCCGTGACTCGATAACCTTCGGTGTGTTGGTCCATACTTCCATGCCCTCGTTAATCGGGTAAACACAGGCAGTCACAAGAGTTCTTGCCCCTTTCACCTCAACGACACACATACGGCAGGCACCGATTTCATTAATCTCTTTTAAATAACATAAGGTTGGTATTTCGATATGTGCCAGTCTGGCCGCTTCAAGAATCGTGGAGCCAGCCGGAGCGGTTACATCCATACCATTGATTTTAATTGTAATATCGCCCATCTTTCTGCCCTCCATTACTCTTTATAAATTGCGCCAAAGCGGCATTTTTCCATACATGCACCGCACTTGATACACTTATCCTGATGAATCATATGTGGTTCTTTAACCTTGCCCTCAATCGCTCCAGCCGGACAGGTCCGTGCGCAGAGCGTACAGCCGCGGCACTTGTCCGCATCAATGTGATAGGACAGAAGCGCTTTACAGACGCCGGCCGGACAATGTTTATCCACAACATGGGCCACATACTCATCTCTGAAATAACGAAGCGTAGACAGTACCGGGTTCGGTGCGGTCTGTCCAAGACCACAGAGGGAATTATCCTTAATATAGTAAGCCAGTTCTTCCAGACGATCCAGATCTTCCAGCGTTCCCTGGCCTTTGGTAATCTTATCCAGAATCTCATACATACGTTTTGTACCGACACGGCACGGCGTACATTTACCGCAGGACTCATCGACCGTAAACTCCAGGAAGAATTTGGCGATATCGACCATACAGTTATCTTCATCCATAACGATCAGACCGCCGGAACCCATCATGGAACCGATCTCGATCAGGTTGTCATAATCAATCGGAATATCAAAATGCTCTGCCGGAATACATCCGCCGGATGGGCCGCCGGTCTGAGCTGCTTTAAACTTTTTGCCGTTCGGAATGCCGCCGCCGATCTCTTCGACAACTGTACGCAGCGTCGTTCCCATAGGAATCTCCACAAGACCCGTATTGTTGATCTTACCGCCGAGGGCAAATACCTTTGTGCCTTTGGATTTTTCCGTACCCATGGACGCGAACCATTCGGCACCATTCAAAATAATCTGAGGAATGTTCGCATAGGTTTCAACGTTATTCAGAATCGTCGGGCTGGCAAATAAGCCCTTGACAGCCGGGAATGGCGGTCTCGGTCTCGGTTCACCACGATTTCCTTCGATGGAAACCATGAGAGCTGTCTCTTCACCACAGACGAAAGCGCCTGCGCCCAAACGTAAGTCAATATCAAAATTAAATCCTGTGCCAAAAATATCTTTACCAAGCAGACCGTATTCTCTGGCCTGATTAATGGCAATCTCCAGACGTTTTACGGCAATCGGATACTCAGCGCGGACATAGATATAACCCTGATCTGCCCCGATCGCATAACCGGCAATGGCCATAGCCTCAAGAACAACATGTGGATCGCCTTCCAAGACGGATCGATCCATGAATGCCCCCGGGTCACCTTCGTCGGCATTACAACAGACGTATTTCTGAACTTCGCCCCGGTTGGAGGAAGCAAATTTCCATTTCAGTCCTGTCGGGAAGCCGGCACCGCCTCGTCCTCGAAGACCACTGTCCAGAATAATCTGGATAACCTCATCCGGTGTCATCTCGGTAAGTACCCGGCCAAGGGCCTCATAACCATTCGTTCCAATATATTCATCAATATTTTCCGGATTGATCACACCGCAGTTACGCAGGGCAATCCGGTGCTGCTTTTTATAAAAGTCTGTTTCTGCAAGGGATTTTACGCCCTCATCTGTCAATGTCTCATCATAAACAAGACGTTTGACAACACGGCCTTTGAGCAGGTGTTCTTCAACGATCTCCGGAATATCTTCTTCCTTTACCATGGAATAGAAAATGGCTTCCGGATAAACAACCATGATCGGCCCGAGAGCACACAAACCATGACATCCGGTCTGTACAACGGATACCTCTTTGGTCAGTCCCTGTTTATCAAGTTCTCTTTTTAATCTTTCTAAAATTCTCTGGCTGCCGGAGGACGTACATCCTGTGCCACCGCATACCAGAACATGCGCACGATACATAGAACGCTACCTCCTGACTATAATTTTGTTTCGTTTAATGTATATTTACCCAATACATGACCACGAACCAGATGCTGTTCCAGCATCTCCATGGCCTTATCCACATTCATCTTTACATAAGTTACTTTTTCTTTGCCCGGTTCAAGAACCTCAACGATCGGCTCATACTGGCACAGGCCGATGCATCCGGTCTGAGTGACAACCACGTTGCCCATACCCCGCTTCTGGACCTCATCGGATAATACGTTCAGTACCGGTCTTGCGCCGCTGGCAATACCACAGGTTGCCATGCCAACGATCACGCGGATCTGTCCCGAATCCTCGGAACGCATACCGACTTTTCCCTGCATCTTCTCACGAATAGCTTTTAACTCTTCAAGCGATTTCATAATAATAGCTACCTCCTATTCAAATGATGGCTCCGCCATCCACGTCCGTTTTATTCTCCGTCAAATATTCCCGTATGTACTCGGCCACCTCCGGCGTATCCAGAGGAATACCGCCGAGAATCTCCTTCATCTGCCGCGTATCCAGAACAAATTCCCTGTCATCGTACCGATAGGTATAACAAAAATCCACCTCCGGATGAAAATGAATCAGTGTATAAATCGTCCCGCTGATATCTCCCAAAGGCATCCTGTCAATATGATTCAGGCGAAACTCTGCCTGAACACGGGTCCCTTCACCAACTTTTGAATCAATGCAAAAATCTCCATCTGCACTGAGCGCCGCCATCTTAAAAAAAGGAACTCCGAGACCCACCTTCCGTGTTGTCCGCGTTGTAAAAAAGGGATCCTCCACCTGCCTGAGCTGCTCTTCCGTCATTCCACAGCCATCATCCTTAATGATGATCGTCAGCCGGTCAGCCCGGGTATCCACCAGCACACTGATCTCTACAAGTGAAGCTTTGGCCCGGGTAGAATTCTCCGCCACATCAAGAATATTTAAAGAAATCTCTGTCATCATAACTTAATCGTATTTCGCCAGAATAGCTTCAACATCATCCACAGACAAGCGTCCGTAAACTTCGTCGTTGATCATCATGACCGGCGCCAGACCACAGGCACCAACACAACGGCAGGCATCCAGAGAAAACTTTCCATCCGGTGTACATTCGCCGCCGACAATACCGAGCAGGTCCATCAGTTTATTATAAATATCCCCGGACCCTTTGACATAGCAGGCCGTTCCAAGACAGACAGAAATCTGATAACGTCCTTTTGGATTCAAAGCAAACTGCGAATAAAAGGTTGCCACACCATAAATCTTTTCCAGAGGCACATGTAATTCATCGGAAATCATCGTCTGCACCTCAATCGGCAGATATCCATAGATTTCCTGGGCTTTCTGCATAATCGGCATCAGAGATCCCTTTTCTCCCCGGAGCTCATGAATTGCAGAAAGCAATGCCTCCTTCTGCTCTGCTGTTCCGGTAAACGGAACGCTCTGTTTCTTACTTCCCAAAATAATCACCCCTTAATTAAAATCTGGTAACTAATTATACCACTAATTTTGTGAAATTTCTATATATTTGCCTGAAAACAATATACAATTTTTATAATTTCATGGTATAATTGGTATAATCCCTAGAATCAGGAGGAGCAATATGACAGTTCAATCCATAAAAGAATTATTAAACGCCCGTGTATTGGGCGGAGAAGACATGCTCGACCGTGAAGTTTTTACTGCCTGTGGCTCGGATATGATGAGTGATGTCCTTGCCCATGTTGATGATCAGGCAGTCCTTATCACTGGTCTTTGTAATCCCCAGGTGCTGCGCACCGCGGAAATGATGGACATTGTCTGTGTCATCATGGTCCGAAACAAGCAGCCGGATGATGCCATGATTCAGATGGCTGCCGAGCGGAATATATGTCTGCTCGCCACATCTCTGCCGATGTTTTCAACTTGCGGCCTTCTCTATGAAGCCGGACTGCGGGGAGGTGCTTCCCATGGAAAATAGTCTCATGTCTTTAAAATACCACGTATCGCCGACGGACTTTACCCGGGCCGGTGAAGCCAGTAGCGACGTAAAAAACAAACTGAAAAAACTCGGTGTTCCGCCGGAAATTATCCGCAAAGTAGCGATTGCCATGTATGAAGGCGAGATCAACATGGTCATTCATGCCAACGGCGGCGACATTTTTGTCGACATCACACCGGATGCTATCCATATGGAATTAAAAGATGTCGGTCCAGGCATTGAAGATATTGACAAGGCCATGCAGGCCGGTTACTCCACTGCTCCGGATGATGTCCGTTCCCTCGGTTTTGGTGCCGGTATGGGACTCCCTAATATGAAAAAAAATTCCGATACTATGGATATCCAGACCGTACTTGGTCAGGGAACAACCGTGATCATGACGGTAAATATGCCGGAATAAATATTGAGAAAGGATGGTGTGTTTATGAATAATCATAAGTTCTTCCACTCCGTCTATTTAAATGAAGAATTGTGCAACGGCTGTATCAACTGCATTAAGCGCTGTCCGACACAGGCAATTCGTGTTCGTAACGGCAAAGCTGTGATTACCAGCCAATTTTGCATCGACTGCGGCGAATGTGTACGTATTTGTGCCCATCATGCAAAACGCAGTCATTATGACCGACCGGATATTCTCAGCAATTTTAAATATACCGTGGCTCTTCCGGCACCGTCTCTGTACAGCCAGTTCAACAATCTGGATGATATCAACATCGTATTGACCGCCCTGGTCTACATGGGCTTTGACGATGTTTTTGAGGTAGCTTCCGCTGCGGAGATCGTCTCGGAAGTCTCCCGGAAATATATTGACGAACACCCGGAAAAATGGCCGTTGATCAGTACGGCCTGTCCTTCCGTTGTCCGTCTGATTCGCGTACGTTTTCCGAACCTCATTGACCATCTTCTGCCGATCAATCCTCCGGTAGAGGTGGCCGCCCGATTAGCACGTAAATATACATCTGAAAAGACCGGCATTGCCCCGGAAGACATCGGTATCATCTTCATTTCTCCATGTCCTTCCAAAGTCGCCTATGCAAAAGAACCTTTGGGAACAGAGAAAAGCGCCATTGACGGTGTGCTGGCCATCAAGGATATCTATCCGATTCTCCTGCCGCTCATGGTGGAAGCTGAAAAATCACCGATGGATCTGTCCCGGGCCGGTCAGATTGGCGTTGGTTGGGGAAGCCACGGCGGTGAAGCTGCCGGTATCGTCACCGATAACTATCTGGCAGCAGACGGTATTGATAATGTCATCCGCGTTCTGGAAGACCTGGAAGATGAAAAATTTTCCAACCTGTCTTTTATCGAATTGAATTCCTGCGATGGCGGCTGTGTCGGCGGTGTACTGACCGTGGAAAATCCCTACGTTGCCCAGGCTAAACTCAAAAAACTGAACCGTCATCTGCCGGAAGTGGTCACCCATGCACCTGCCGACTTAACTGAAGATGAAATCAACTGGACCGAAGAAGTTGAATATCTGCCAGTATTCCGTCTCGGAGATTCTATGAAAGAAAGCATCATGATGATGAACCGGGTTGAGCGGCTCTGTCAGAAATTCCCGGGACTGGACTGCGGTGCCTGCGGCGCTCCGACCTGCAAGGCCCTGGCCGAAGATATCGTCCGCGGAAAGGCCAACGAAACCTATTGTATTCATATATTAAAAGATCAGATTCACTCTCTGACCCGCAGTATGAATTCTCTGGTCAACAGCGCTTCTGCCTATGAAGTGAAAGGAAACGACTATCGTTACATATTTAAACAGTATCTGAAGACACTGCTTTCCGATATATCTCTTCTGGATGCCGCGCTGAACCTTAATAAAAAAGATAAGGATGAGTGACAATGACCGTACAGGATTTAATCAATACAAATCTGTTTCAATTAATAAATGCCGGTGATGACCTTGACAGGGACATCACCAGGCCATTCTGCTGTGACCTGTTAAGTGTTGCCATGGGTAAGGCACCGGCCGGCTGTGCCTGGATCACAGTTATGTCAAATATCAATACTCTGGCCGTCGCTTCACTGACCGATGCCGCCTGTATCATTCTGGCCGAGGACACTTCCGTAGACGAAGTCACCCTCGCCAAAGCAAAGATGCAGGGAATCACCCTGTTTACCACCGGGCTCCCGATTTTTGATGCAGCGCTGAGTATTTACCAGCAATTGAACCCATGATGCGGCTCACCTATGACCTGCACATCCATTCCTGCCTCTCTCCCTGTGGAGATAATGACATGACTCCTGCCAATATTGCCGGTATGGCCGCTGTCAAGGGACTGGATGTGATCGCTGTCACCGATCACAACTCCTGCCGCAACTGTGCTCCGGCCATGAAGATGGCTGAAGAATACGGCGTGATCGCCCTGCCCGGTATGGAGTTGTGTACGGAAGAAGAAGTCCATGTTGTCTGCCTCTTTCCCGATTTATATGCAGCCATGGATTTTGACGGCTATGTTTATGACAAAATGCTGAAAATTCCAAACAAAGAAAAAATATTCGGCGAACAGCTCCTGTATAATGATATGGATGAAATTATCGGAAAAGAACCTTATCTTCTGCTCTGCAATACGTCCATCCGTTTTGATGAAGTCTTTGCTCTGACAGAAGAACGGAGTGGCATTATGATTCCGGCCCATGTCGATAAAACAACTAACAGTCTGATTGCCAACCTTGGATTTATTCCGCCGGACAGCCAGTTTACCTGTGCAGAAGTAAAGGATCTGGATAAACTGGCCAGACTTCTGGAAACCCATCTCTATTTAGACCAGTGTCGGATTATCAGTAATTCGGATGCTCACTATCTGGAACATATCAATGAACCGGAACATACCATTGATGTGCCGGGCACCTCTGCTGCAGATATTATCAAAACATTAAAATTTAAAGAGAAAGAATAACCTGTTGACAAGTAAACAGGTTTTCTATATAATATGTTAGACATCTAACTGTTCGGTGTCTAACATTTTTTAGGAGGAATTTTATGCCCCACACAACAGATATCGGGTTTCAGCTTCACAGTTTATCCAATTTAATGAAACGCCGTATGGAACATTCCGATGTTTTTTCTCATATGGATGATAATGTCACCCGGAATAACGGCTGGATCTTAAATTATCTGGCTCACCACTCGGACCGGGACATTTATCAGAAAGATATTGAAAATGATTTCTGTATTCGCCGCTCAACGGTTTCAAAGGTCATCCGGCTGATGGAAGCAAAGGGGCTGATTCGCCGCGAAACGGTTCCCAGTGACGCGCGACTGAAAAAACTGGTACTGACACCCGATGGAAAGAAACTCCAGGCCGCCATCGAAAGAGATCAACAAGAAACAGAACGTCTGCTTCGTCAGGGGGTTACCGAGGAAGAACTGCAGGTTTTCTTTCAGGTCATGGAAAAATTCAAAAAAAATATTCAGTAATTCATTAATGACAGGAGGTATCTTATGATTAAACACTTAATGAAAAGCATCCGGGAATATAAGAAAGATTCTATCCTGGCGCCGATCTTTGTTACCGGCGAAGTTATTCTTGAGGTCATCATTCCATTTCTGATGTCCAAATTAATTGATTCCGGTATCGATGCCGGCGATATGAATTATATTATCCGGACTGGCGTCATACTCGTCGTATGCGCCCTCGTCTCCTTATCCCTTGGTTTTCTCTCCGGCCGCAGCGCTGCCATTGCCTCATCCGGATTCGCCAAAAACCTTCGTAAGGATATGTATTACAATGTCCAGAACTTCTCATTTGCCAATATTGATAAGTTCTCCACGGCCAGCATTGTCACCCGTCTGACAACAGACGTCACCAATGTACAGAATGCTTACCAGATGATCATTCGTACAGCTGTCCGTTCACCGATCATGATGATCGCAGCCATGGTCATGGCCTTTAAAGTCGCAGGGCCGCTTGCCTTCGTCTTCCTGTGCTGCATCCCGATTCTTGGTATCGGACTTTATTTTATCATGACACGGACCCATCCGATTTTTGAACGGGTATTTAAAACTTATGATAAATTAAACAATGTGGTTCAGGAAAATCTGCATGGTATCCGTGTTGTCAAATCCTTCGTCCGTGAAGATTATGAAATTAAAAAATTCAAAGATATTTCTCAGGATATTTACAATGATTTCAGTCACGCCGAGAAAAATCTTGCCTTCAATATGCCTCTCATGCAGATTTGTGTTTACGGCAGCATGCTCTTTATCTCCTGGTTCGGTGCCCGAATGATCGTGGCTTCCGGCAACGACGCCGCTGTGGGCTTAAGTACCGGTGAATTGATGAGCCTGTTCGTATATCTGATGCAGATTCTCATGAGTCTGATGATGCTCTCCATGGTATTTGTCATGATCACCATGTCCAAGGCTTCCGCCGAACGTATTGTGGAGATTCTGGAAGAAACATCGGATATTGCTTCTCCGGAACAGCCGGTAATGACCATTTCCGACGGTTCTATTGATTTTGAAAATGTAAGCTTCAGTTATTCTAAAAATCCGGATAAACTTTGCCTGAAAAATATCGACCTGCACATTGCTTCCGGCGAAACTGTGGGTATTATCGGCGGCACAGGCTCCGGTAAATCAAGCCTGGTTCAGCTCATTCCCCGTCTTTATGACGCCACCATCGGAAATATCCAGGTCGGCGGCACCGATGTCCGGGCTTATGATCTGGAAGTTCTCCGTGACAATGTCGCCATGGAGATC
>CABRLU010000044.1 GCA_902471845.1 uncultured Lachnospiraceae bacterium
CTTGACCTTTATGCAACAAGTGTTGATTATGATCCCAAGAGTAGTGAATCCATTGAGTTTTTTTAAATGGTACAAAATAAATTACACTATGCAGCACACGGACATACAGTAGCAGAAGTTATATATGAGCGTGCGGATGCCTGTCAGCCTTTTATGGGATTAAAAAGTTTTTCAGGCGATTTTCCCGTATTGAAAGATATAAGTATTGCAAAGAATTACCTTAATGATGAGGAATTGAAAATTCTAAATAATATTGTATCAGGTTACTTTGATTTTGCAGAGATTCAGGCTATGCGCCATAATCCTATGTATATGGCAGATTATGTGGAGCATCTTGATAATGTTTTAAAAACTACAGGTGAAAAGGTGTTGCAAGGAGCTGGAACGATTAGTCATTCACAGGCAATCGAAAAAGCAACAGAAGAATATAGAAAATATCAGGCACAGAACTTGTCGCCTGTTGAAGAAGAGTATTTGGAAAGCATTAAAAATATTCATAACGCAGTAAAGAAAAAGGGTAAGAATTGACTTCAAAAGTGTATCTATGTAAATGATGAGATTAAAAAGAGATTTTTTAGATATTGGTGAAAATATAAGTTTGGACAATGGTAATTATGTTGAAAGTATCGTGCTTTTGTACCACAAATCATCAGATAGTGTTATCAATGTTGCAGTAGAATTTGGGGAAGGTGAGGGGAAAGTGCCTTTGGATGCGATTGCAGAACGGGCAAAGAAATATAAGCCGAAACCGAAAACCACATATAAAATGATACAGGGATATGTGGAGAAGAAATATGGATTTAAGGTGCATACTGCATATATCGCAGAGGTAAAGAGGTCTTTAGGGTTGGCGATGTATGATGCGCCAAATGCGACAGAAGAATTAAAACATCCGAGAAAGCATCCGCCGAAAGAAAAGGTAGAAGCGATAACGGAGGCACTTAAATATTTTGAGGTAATCTAATGGATGAAAAGATTTATCAGATTGCAGAGCAGATAGTCCAATTACATCAGAAAGCCTATGAGATTTATTTGCCATTGGTTGAAGATGTGTGCAACAGAATTGTGTCAGAAGATGAATTGTCACATTTGCTTGATTATTTACTGGACTTTGCATGCGATGGAAAAATATTGGAATTGTATAAAAGAGTATGTAGAAGGTATTTTTATATATATCCTAGTTGCATTAAGAGTTATATTGAAGCATATCGGGAAATGTGGGAAGATGATGGGGAATGCTTAGAAAATGATTTGTAAATTAAATAGCGGATAAGCATTTTAAGAGACTATGATGTGAGAGTGGGAGAATGTGTATGGCAAAAATTGTGAAAGAGACTATTCATGCTAAAGGCGTTGATATTGGAATTTATACAACAAATTTTGAAAATGAGTTTATCTCATTAACGGATATTGCAAAATATAGAAATGAAGATGATCCAAGATTTGTGATTCAAAACTGGATGCGTAATCGTAACACAATCGAATTTTTAGGCGTTTGGGAAGAATTGCATAATCCAGATTTTAACCGTGTGCAATTCGAGGCGGTTAAAAATGAGGCGGGCTTAAATCGTTTTGTCATGACACCGACAAAGTGGATTACACAGATGAATGCCATCGGTATTGTTTCAAAAGCAGGACGATATGGCGGGACATATGCTCATAGTGATATTGCGATGTCTTTTGCAACTTGGATTTCTCCTGAGTTCCAGTTATATATCATGAAGGACTATAGGAGATTAAAGACAGATGAAAATAGTCGATTGTCTTTGACCTGGAATTTAAACAGAGAAATTTCCAAGTTAAATTATAAGATTCATACGGATGCAATCAAAGAAAATTTGATTCCGCCGGAATTGACATCTGTACAGATTGCTTATACATACGCGAATGAGGCAGATATGTTGAATGTTGTTTTGTTCGGAAAAACAGCGAAGTAGTGGAAAGATGAAAATCTAACCCAAAAGGGCAATATGCGAGATGCGGCAACACTAAACCAATTATTGGTGCTTGCAAATTATCATTTTGGATTTTTTGAAATTTATCAGAAAAGAAAAATTGGACATTATGATTGCCCCAGAACTTTTGAGGATTAAAAATTAGCGTGATTTTTAAAATCTGTGGGAATCTGTTAATTCCGTTGAAACAGCCTCTCTTCTGTCGAGAAAAGCCCAGTAAATCAGAGGCTTCTGCCGATTTGGGGCAAAAATGGATGGGGTCAGCTTCCGCAGAATGAAAATGTGGAAACTTTTTGACGAATGCCACGTAAAGTAGCAAAAAAATTTCGAATGTAAATGGCGCTCGCTTGTACCTGGAGGTGGGCTTCCCTATAATTAAGACATAAAAAGGGAGGGCAAGAATATGACATTTGCAGAAAAGTTAAAATCACTTCGCAAGCAGTCAGGGATGTCTCAGGAAAAGCTGGCGGAAAGACTTGGTGTATCCAGGCAGGCAATCACAAAATGGGAAACCGACGCGGGTATTCCGGAAGTTGAAAACCTTATGGGTATTTCATCAGTATTTGATATTTCCATAGACGAGCTTCTTGGTATTGAAAAAGGTGTAAAGAAGTCGACGGATTATCTATTTGAGAGCATAACGGAATATGACATTGACGAGGTGAAGCGATATGATATGAAGTTCGGAGGGGCAAATAGTCTTGTGCTGTCTGGCTATGATGGCGAGAAAATCCGTGTGCGGCTGGTTTCAAATACACTGTCCACACTCCAGAATGATTTTAAGGTGAAGATTGACGATATCAGGAAACGCATCGATGTGGATGTGAGCCGCAAAAACGGAGTAACAGAAGCTATGGCAAAAGAAGAGGTTCATATTTTTGTTCAGATACCAACACCTTATATTGGGCAAATCGAGTTAGCAGTCCATGCAGAGAGTATTGAAGTATGTTCGTTGGAATGCGACAGCATTGAATTGGATATAAAAACGCAGAATCTTGTTTTAGACGGTGTGATCGGGACGGTGGAGATAAACTGCAATCTGGATATGAATATTATCTGCCGTTCATTAAGCGGAGGAGTTGAAGTTAATCAGATTTCCGCAACATCAAGAATCTGCGTTCCGGAGGACGCGGAGTTTACCGCTATTGTAAAAGGAATTGGTACAAGCATATCTTATGAGCAGGACGATAAGAAGGTAGATGCCTTTGATACGCCTGATGCCGATAATGTGATTGGGTTAAATGGCATAAAGAGTGAGCTTGTCATTAAGAGGATGATGAGATGAGCAGAGGGTATAGCAGGAGGAGATGATTTTTTGATTGAATTAAGTTCTATGCGAAATATAGGAAAAGAAATTGAGAAAAAGCTCAAGTCTGTTGGGATTTGCTCAGCGGAAGAATTAAGGGAAACAGGAAGTAAGGAAGCATTCTCGCGCTTAAAAAAGCGTTATCCCAATGTTTGTTTAGTGCATCTGTACACGCTTCAGGGAGCGATTGACAATATTGAGTACAATCAGTTGCCGGATGAAGTCAGGCGTGAATTAAAAAGTTTTAGCGATGGCCTGAAATAGCCGCTGTGTTATGCAGGTTATAATTAGAATAAAGTGCCGAATGTCTATTTGTCCTTTTAAATACATGAATTCTCTATTATAATTAAAAGTAGCAAATAAGGACAGAGAGGAAAAGAAAATGGCTGAACTTATGATCAAATGGGTCAGAATGTACTGAAAAAAGGAATTGCTGTGTTCTCAATCATTATAGCCATCTGGAAATTATTTTTTTGATATATAGTCTCTTCCCCAATCGCACATGGCATCCAGTACGGGAATCACGGACTTGCCGAAGTCGGTCAGATAATATTCGGTTTTTGGTGGTACGACCGGATAGACAGTGCGTCCAATGAGATGGTCATTTTCCAGTTCCCGGAGCTGCTGAGTGAGCATTTTTGGAGTGGCTTTTGGGACCAGTTTATGAAGTTCACTGTAACGAAGAACCTGGTCTTTTAATTGCCAGAGAATAACGGCTTTATATTTTCCACCGATCAGATGGATGGTGGCTTCCACCGGACAGTTAAACGAAGTTGTTGTATCACAAGGCATAAAAATCATCCTTTCCTGTAATTATCCATATATACTATCTTTTTGGGTACTATATACCAAAATAGTGCGTTCTTGTTAAAAAGATATTTTGTGTTATGATAATAGCATGAATTGAAGAAAATATCAATTCGTGTCTGCAGACAGACAGATGCTTATTAACAGGAAGGAGCGATTTGTAATGACATTTTTAGAAACAGCGAAAAAGAGATATTCTGTTCGTTCTTATAACGAAAAAAAGGTAGAGCCGGAAAAGGTGGAAAAGATTATTGAAGCGGCCCATGTGGCGCCTTCTGCGGCCAATCTTCAGCCAGTACATTTGATTGTTGTTCAGGAGAAAGAAGGGCTGGAAAAGATTTCAAAGGCGGGGGATATTTATAATGCCCCGTTGGCAGTGATAGTGTGTGCCGACCATGAGAAAGCATGGATTCGCGCATTTGATCATAAGCAGAGCGGAGATATTGATGCGGCAATCGTCACGGACCATATGATGCTGGAAGCTGCGGATCTGGGATTGGGCAGTGTATGGATTGGTTATTTCAAACCGGATATTCTTGCGGAAGCATTTCATCTTCCGGAAAATCTGGAGCCAATCAGCATACTGGCCATTGGTTATACAGATAAAGAACCGGCGGACCCTGAAAGACACGTAAAGACACGTATTCCGGTGGCGGAACTGGTGTCCTGTGAAAGTTACAAAAAACAGTAAATGACCGAAATATACCTGCAGGTCGAAAGGACAGGGTTATGATGGTCAGAGGAGAAAGGCATGTGCGGCAGATATTTTGTGGATGATGTGGTTTTTAGTGAAATTGAAAAAATAGTCCCTGCTATTTGTGCAGATATACAAAAGCAGCAGGCAGGAGATATATATCCATCACGGAAGGCCCTTGTTTTGACGGGTAAAGGGCAAGGGCTGTCTGCGGAAGAGATGCTTTGGGGATTCCCGGGGTATTATCAGAAGGGACTGCTGATCAATGCACGGGCCGAAACTGTTCTGGAAAGGAAAACTTTCCGGGACAGTGTGCTGCATCGGCGCTGCATTATACCGGCCGGACATTTTTATGAATGGGATTCGGGTAAGAATAAGGCGACTTTTTTGAGCAAAGATGGAACGGTTTTATATATGGCCGGATGTTATCGTCGTTTTGAAAATGAAGACCGCTTTGTCATTATTACAACTCAGGCCAATGATTCTGTGTCGCGGGTGCATGACCGGATGCCGTTGATCTTAGAGAAAGATGAATTGGAAGCGTGGCTATATGATGACCATTTCCTGAATTTTGCGTTGAATAAAACACCGGTGGAGCTTGAAAAGCGTCAGGAGTATGAACAGTTGAGCTTGTTTTGAGAAAGGGTGAAAGTGATGGCTCAGGAAAAAGAACATAAACGGCGGGTGCGGTATTCGGGTACGCATCCGAGAAAATACAGTGAAAAATATAAGGAGCTTCAGCCGGAAAAATATGCGGATACCATATCCAAAGTCATTCAAAAAGGGAGTACACCGGCGGGAATGCATATTTCCATTTGTGTAAAAGAAATTTTGGATTTCTTACAGATTCAGCCGGGACAAAAGGGGCTGGATGCCACTTTGGGCTATGGCGGCCATACCCTGGAAATGTTAAAATGTCTGAAATCCCAGGGCCATATTTATGCACTGGATGTGGATCCGATTGAATCAGCAAAGACAAAAGAACGGTTAAATCGTCTGGGCTATGGCGAGGATATCTTAACGGTGATGTTACAAAATTTTGCCAATATTGATCTGGTGGCCGAACAGGCCGGAAAGTTCGATTTTGTGTTGGCGGATTTGGGCGTGTCATCCATGCAGATTGATAATCCGGAGCGGGGATTTTCTTATAAAAACGAAGGGCCGCTGGACCTCCGGATGAATCCGCAGAAGGGGACAAGTGCGGCCGAGAGACTGAGGGAAGTTTCCCAGGAAGAACTTCGGGGAATGTTCATTGAAAATTCGGACGAGCCTTATGCAGACGAGATTGCAAAGGCGGTAGTCTCACGATTGAAGCGAGGACAGAAGATTGAGACGACAACCCAGTTAAAAAATGTTATTGAAGAGACGCTTGCTTTTCTTCCGGCGAGCGAGCGGAAGGAAGCGGTTAAGAAATCCTGTCAGAGAACCTTTCAAGCGCTGCGTATTGATGTGAACAGTGAATTTGAAGTGTTATATGATTTCCTGGAAAAGCTTCCGGATGTTCTGGCTCCGGGTGGTCGGGTTGCTATTCTGACCTTTCATTCCGGCGAGGACCGATTGGTCAAAAAGTCGTTTAAGCGTCTGAAAAAGGAAGGAATTTATCAGGAGATTTCCGAAGAGGTTATACGGCCTTCCGCCGAAGAATGTGCAAGAAACAGCCGGGCACGTTCGACAAAAATGCGGTGGGCCATCAAGGCATAGAAAATGAATATATAAAAGGGGTGGAGTCAAATGCTGGAAACAAGCAGGAAAAATATTTATATTGATTTAGGAGATATTACAAAGCTGGATTGCCAGTGTATTGTCAACGCGGCAAATAAGAGCCTGCTTGGCGGCGGCGGTGTTGACGGGGCGATTCACCGGGCAGCCGGGCCCAAATTGCTCGCGGAGTGCCGAACCCTTCACGGATGCCGGACCGGAGAAGCGAAGATTACGAAGGGTTATAATTTGAAGGCAGAATATGTCATTCATACGGTTGGTCCGGTATATTCAGGTACGGAATCCGACCGGCGTCTGTTGGCAGAGTGCTATAGAAATTCACTCGACCTTGCGAGAGAATATCATATACACAGCATTGCCTTCCCGGCAATTTCCACGGGAGTTTACGGTTATCCATTGTCTGAGGCGGCACCGATTGCGGCAGCAACGGTTATTGAGTGGATGGAGACACATCCGGACGATGACATATCTGTTATCTTTTCATGCTTTGACAAAAGGACATACGAATTGTATCAGAAATTGATGTGAGTCATGTGCAATTGAATAAAATCTATAGAGCGGTACAGGAAGACCAGGGGATTCCCAATGTCTTATGTACCGCTTTCTCTATTTCAAAGACGCGCTTTTCCATAAATTCAGGATAATCTCGAAACCATTTCACATTGAGTGGCGAGGGGTGAGGAAGGACAAAGGTTCTTTTTCCATTAAGTGTGAGATCCTGAAAAACAAGTTCAGTAAGTTTTTGCTTTGGGAAAAAGTATGCGGCTGTCGAACCGCCGATGAGAATGTATATTTCATTCTGTACAAGTCCAAGTTCCTGGGAGAGCCATTTGTCAGCACAGCATTTTGGCGGACGGTTGTCGCCGCCTTTGGGATTTTTACCAGGGTAACAGTGGGCGATAGATACAATATAAAAATTGTCCGGATTATAAAAGGTTTCATCGGAGATTCTGTACCATTCGGAGCGGAGCCTTCGGCCGCTGGCATCATTGAAAGGTTTTCCCGTATTGTGAACTGTCCGGGAAGGGGCCTGACTGATCTGCATAATTTTGGCACTAGGATTGCCGAAGACAATAGGATGGGGTTCAAAACCAAAATCGGACTGGCACTGGCGGCAGGATAAAATTTGTTCTCGGAGATTCAGAAATGTATGATTTATGTCAGGCATGTTTAAACTCCTTTTTTGAAAATTTGAGGTTGTTGATTACTAGCATACCACAAAAGCGGGGGAATATGTTAAAATCAGACTATAAGATCATTGACACAGGCCTTAGAGCCTGATACAATAAAAACAGACCGACGGTCTGTAAAAGGAGAGAAATTGGATGGCAAGAAATAAACATCCGGAAGAGACAGTTAGGCTGATCTTGGATGCCGCCAGTAAATTGTTTATTGAAAAAGGGTATGATGGAACATCTCTGCAGGATATTATTAATGAAACAAAATTGTCCAAAGGGGCTATCTATCATCATTTTTCGTCAAAAGAAGAAATATTCGAGCGAATTTGCGGACAGATTGGTGAGGCAAATTCTGCAAGGCTGGCGGCCATAAGGGATGATTTACAATTAAATGGCCGGGAGAAGCTTAAAGAAATTTTCAGGTCTTCCCTGCTTCATCCGAATCAGGAAGCGGTACTTCGCATTGTACCCTATTTATTGGATAATCCACGGTTTTTGGCAATCGAAGTTCGTGATTTACTTAATGTAGTTGCGCCGGAGTTTATTCAGCCGATTTTAGATGAGGGTGCTGCGGATGGTTCGATTCAGGTGGAAAATACCCGGGCGATGGCCGAGGTCCTTCTTTTGATGATTGATATATGGGTGAATCCGATGATCCAGCCGTCCACACCAGAAGAGGTGAGGGAAAGATGTCGGGTTTTTATTTCTATGACAAATGCTATGGGATTAGATGTAATGGACGAAGAAATGATTGAAGTTTTTGTAAATTACAGTCGAATGCGGAATAATTCTCAGGAATAAAAAAAGAAATGCGTTAGAGTGAACTGCCCAGAAATGAGCAGTTTCATTTAAAACAAATACAAACCGACGGTCGGTTTGAAAAAAGGAAAGGAGAAAACGATGAAAAAGACAAAATTATTTCAACGAGATTTTACAATGGTTGTCATCGGCCAAATCATTTCTCTGTTTGGCAATGGAATCCTCCGATTTGCATTGCCGCTGTATCTTTTGAGGGAAACGGAATCCTCAGCGCTTTTTGGTATGGTCACGGCGTGTTCGTTTATACCAATGGTCATATTTTCTTTTTTCGGAGGTGTTATTGCCGACCGGGTAAATAAAAGAAATATTATGGTGGTTCTTGATTTTTCAACAGCAGGTCTTATATGTATATTCTATGCGGCGTTCCAAAGATTGCCTTTAGCGCCGCTGATGATTGTTGTTCTGATGATTCTGTATGGAATTTCAGGAGCTTACCAGCCAGCCGTTCAGGCGAGCATTCCTTTATTGGCCGAATCGGACACATTGATGCAGGCGAATGCAGTCATTAATATGGTCGGTACCCTCTCAGGACTTCTTGGACCGGTTATTGGGGGCATACTGTTTGGTTCTTTTGGAATAAAGCCGATACTCGCGCTGAGTATTGTTTGTTTTCTGGCATCTGCGGTGATGGAAATTTTCATACATATTCCTTATGAAAAAACCAGTTATTCAAAGGGGGCTGTTGCAATCGTTAAAGAAGATTTAAAAGAAAGCTGGTATTTTGTGAAAAATGAAAAACCGGCTTTTATAGCAGTAGTGTATGTCCTGGCTCTCTTTAATCTGGTGTTATCGGCAGCGTTGATTGTCGGAATTCCTATTGTGATTATTCAGATTCTGGGTATGTCGGATATGCATCTTGGAGCGGCTCAGGGAGCTATGGGGGCTGGTGGTCTGCTAGGAGGTATTCTGGCCGGTGCGGTGCATGAAAAAATGAAGATGAAAGACAGTTGGATTTTACTTGCGGCCTGCGCTTGCGCCGCTTTACTTATGGGAATGACATTAATACCTGGCATGCCAAACCAGCTTGGCTTCTGGATGATTACAGTGATGAGTCTTGCAATCATGGTTGCTTCGACAATCTTTACCGTTCAAATGCTGACTGTTCTGCAGCAGCAGACGCCCCGGCATCTTTTGGGAAAAATCATGGCGGCCATTATGGCGGCAGCAAACTGCGCCCAACCGGCAGGGCAGGCTCTTTACGGTGTTTTATTTGATATTTTTTCAGAAATTCCATGGGTTGTTATGTTGGGGGGAGCTGTTGCTGCTTTTCTGATTTCATTGTATTCAAAGAGAGCATTTCAGAAATTAAATAATGACTAAAGAAATGAAAAGGATGCGCCGGCCGATGGCCGGACGCATCTGGGATGAAAACCGATTTACTGTTTTTTCTGTTTTTCGTAATCTTTCAGAGAATCAATCGCCTGGCGGGATAAGGGAATCAATGCAATCATGTTAAAAATGGTCATCAGACCAATACCGATGTCACCAAGCTCCCAGACGAAGGTGTAGGCGGCCAGACCGCCGATAAAAAGCATGATTAAGGCAAGAATTTTATATAAATTCTGAGACAGCCAGTTATCTCCGAAAAGATAAGCGATATTTGGCCGGGCATAAAATAAAATGCCAATAAATGTGGAGAAACTGAATAGCCACAAAATGACAGCGATAAATATAACGCCAAAGCTTCCAAGATGATAGTTCATAGACACCTGCAGTAAATCCATTCCTGCAAGTCCCTGAGTCAGTTCAGCCGGAGTCAGCAGCATAATCATGGCAGAACAGCTGCAGATGACGATTGTATCGATAAATACACCAAAAGCCTGAAGCAGTCCTTCTTTGGCCGGATGACTGATATCAGCGGCAGCGGCGGCACATGGAGCCGAACCGGAACCGGCTTCATTGGAAAAGAGACCACGTTTGGCGCCATTCATGAGGACAGCGCCGAAACCGCCGGCGACAATTTGACGCAGACCAAAGGCTTCGGCAAAAATCTGCTGAAAGACTGCCGGAAGCTGTCCGATATTTGTAAAAATGATGAATAATGTCATTAAAAAGTAAAAACCGGCCATAATCGGAACGATAACATCCAGAACTTTTACGGTGGCATTTTTACGAAGTACGATGACGGCAGCGACAAGTACAAGAAGTACGGTCGTGTAAATCGGCGGAATCTGAAAGGCATTTGTAAAGGCAGATGAAACCGAGTTGCCGATGACCTGACTGATGCCGCACCAGCAGATTAAACCGGAGATGGCAAAGAGACAGGCGATGACAGAACGTTTGCGTTTACTGTCTTTTTTTATAAAAAAGTGATGAATATAGTAGGCCGGACCGCCGCGGTAACCTCCGTAAAGGGGGTCTTTTTCTTTATAAATCTGCGCCAGTGTGGCTTCAATAAAAGCTGTGGAAGAACCGAGCAGGGCAGTGACCCACATCCAGAACACCGCTCCGGCGCCTCCGGCAGAAATCGCAGCGACTACACCGACCAGATTACCCATGCCGACCCGGGTAGCTGTGGAAATAATCAATGCCTGTACACCGGAAATGGAGTTTTTCTCCGAAGTTGTCTTTTTTTCTGTCGTAATTTTCAGCATTTCCGGAAAGAGACGGAAGGGCAGAAATTTGGTTCGAATAGTAAAATAAATTCCCGTCGGAATAAGAATGAGAACAAGCAGGGAAAGTCCCACGGAACTTCCGCCGGGAAGGGGAAGCGTGATAATATCCCCCCATAAGAACTGGTATACAGATGTAAAAATAAGTTTAAATATATTCATGATTATTACGCCTTCTTTATCGATAGTATTTGTATTTTTCTGATATCTAGTATATAGTAGAAATAAGCATCTGTAAAATTAATTATAATGATGTCAAAGATTGAAAAAATAGATGGAGTGAGCAATTTGGATATTAAAAATTTAAATACGTTTATTCTTGTGGCCGAATTAAACAGTTTTACAAAAGCGGCAGAAAAATTAGGTTACTCCCAGTCAACCATTTCTTTTCAGATTAAGCAGTTTGAACGGGAATTGAATTCCCAGTTATTTGAGCGGATTAACCATACGGTGGCTTTGACGGAAAAAGGGAGAGAAGTTTTGAAATATGCGCATCAGATTCACAAGCTGACGCAGGAGCTGGAAACGAATATGCGGGATGTGAAAAATGTTAAGGGGCATGTACGTCTGGCCATGGCCGATTCTCTTTGTGATTCGCTTCTGTATGAGGGATTTTCAGATTTCAGGATGCGGTATCCGGGGATTACATTGAAAATCATTGCGGCAGGAACGGAGGAAATGTTCCGCCTGCTCAATCACAATGAAGCAGATGCCATTCTGACTCTGGATAATCATGTCTATAATACGGAATATGTTATCGTCAGGGAAGAACGGGTAAAAATAAATTTTGTTGCGGCTGCGGACAGTCCGTTGGCTGCACGAAAAACTATTTCAGTGCAGGAATTGATTCATCAGCCGTTTATTTTGACGGAAAAAGGAATGAGTTATCGGCGATTGATGGATGAAAAGCTGGCCGAAATGTCTTTGGAAATTCAACCGGTTCTTGAGGTTGGCAGTGCGGATTTAATCTGTTCGCTTGTAGAGCAGGGAGCGGGTATTTCCTTTTTGCCGGGTTATGTGACGGCTGAAAAAGTTAAGGATGGACGGCTGGCCCATTTGAATGTGGATGATTTTGATGTAGAGGTCTGGAAACAGCTTTTGTATCACCGGGATAAATGGGTATCGCCCCAGATGGATTCGGTCATGAGGTATTGTGTGGACAGAGAATTTACCGTATAAATCGATACTTTACTTTATTAATATTGCCTGTAGGAAAAAAGTATGTTAAAATCTACCACTAGATTAGATGAAAAGAACAGGTGGGAGATAAAATAATGAGTAATGCGAATGAATTGTCGGATGATTTTACCCGGGGAAGTATTGCCGGGAAGCTGCTGCGTTTTATGATACCGATTCTTGGTGCGCTCGTGCTTCAGGCCATGTATGGCGCGGTGGATTTGCTTGTGGTTGGTCAGTTTGGAACGGATACGGGAATATCGGCGGTGGCTACCGGAAGTAATATTATCAATCTGGTGACTTTTGTAATAACCAGTCTTACGATGGGGGTGACCGTGGTCATCAGTCGTTTCTTAGGTGAGCGTAAGCCGGAGAGAATCGGCAAGGTTATCGGCGGCGCCATCTGCTTTTTTGCTCTTTTATCCGCTGTTTTGATGCTGCTTTTGCTGGTATTTGCGCCGGTTTTTTCAGCTTGGTTAAATGCACCGGAGGCTGCTTTTGACTTAACGGTCACTTATGTGCGAATCTGCGGTGCGGGAATCATATTTGTTGTGGCTTATAATGTTATCAGCGGTATTTTCAGAGGTCTGGGAAATTCCAGGCTGCCTTTGATTTTTGTAGCCATTGCCTGTGTGACGAATATCGTAGGGGATTTACTGTTCGTAGCTGTTTTTCATTTGAATGTGGCCGGAGCAGCTCTGGCGACGATTTTAGCCCAGGCGGTGAGCGTGGTCCTTTCATGGATGATTATTCGCCGTCAGGATTTGCCTTTTACCATGTCCCGGAAGGATATTGGTTTCCACAGAGAAATTTTGTTCTTTTTGCAGACGGGCGTACCGATTGCTTTTCAGGAATTGCTGACGAATATTTCGTTCCTGATACTTTGCGCCATTATTAATGGAATTGGACTGGAGGCTTCCTCCGGCTACGGTATTGCCCAGAAAGTTGTGGCCTTTGTCATGCTTGTACCGTCATCATTGATGCAGTCGATGTCTGCCTTTGTCGGGCAGAATGTGGGGGCGGGACGGGAAGACCGGGCACGAAAGGCCATGTACACGGGAATGGCAATCGGCGCCTTTGTCGGTATAATTATTTTTGCAGTTTCCTTTTTCCGTGGAGACGTACCTTCGGCGCTGTTTACCTCCAATCCGGAGTACATCGCCAAATCGGCTGAATATCTGAAAGGTTTTAGTCCGGAAGCCATACTGACCTGTGTTGTTTTCAGCTTTATTGGATTTTTCAATGGTCATGGCAAGACCATGCCTGTCATGTTCCAGGGAATAACGGCATCCTTTTTGGTTCGGGTGCCATTATCCTATTTATTCAGTCTGAAACCAAATGCCACATTGGTGGATATCGGTCTGGCCGTCCCGGCGGCTTCGGTCTATGGAATTTTATTTTTTACTGTCTGCTATATATTTTATCTGCGTTCTTACCGCAAAAAGATGGAAAAAATGAAAAATTAAAAGAAAGGTTCTGTTCTTTATGGACAGAACTTTTTTCTTGCGGTTGACATTCCAGTCACATAAAGTTATAATTATAACTGTTCTAAATATAACTAATTGAAAGGAGAGTATTATGGAAAATCATAGTTTTCTGATTTACGGAAAGCATTTTCGACAGTTTTATCACCAGGAATTTCAGACGTTATGTGCCGAATATGCGTTATCACAGCTTGAGATAGATATTCTTTTATTTTTAAAAAATAATCCGTCCTTTAATACAGCAAGAGATATTTGTCTTATGAGGGGCTTTGCAAAATCCAATGTGTCAAAAGCGTTGGAAACACTTAAGGCAAAAGGATATATTTTTTCGCAGGAAGATACAGAGAGCCGAAAGGTTCATCGATTATTTTTAAAACAAGAGAAGGAAGTGACAATTCAAAAGTTTTTAGAATGTCAAAAAAACTGTTTTTCAATGATGCTTGAAGGGTTTTCTGAAAAAGAGCTGGAGACATTCCGGAGTTTTATGCAGCGTGTTGATGAGAATATGGTGTGCAGACTAAAATAATAAAAGCAGGTGATTTGAGTGTTAGAAAAATTAATAGTTTGTTTTATTGCGGGAATTGGTGCAGGCCTGGGGACGGGTTTTGCCGGAATGAGTGCTGCAGCGGTGATCAGCCCGATGCTGATTACTTTTTTGGGAATGGAACCTTATATGGCTGTCGGTATTGCCCTGGCCAGTGATGTTTTGGCCAGCGCTGTGTCTGCCTATACTTATGGAAAAAATAAAAATCTGGATATAAAAAACGGGCTGGTCATGATGATATCCGTTCTTTGTTTTACCCTGGTGGGGAGCTATGTTTCAAGCCTTGTACCGAGCACGACGATGGGCGGATTTTCAACAGTGATGACTTTGATTTTAGGAATTAAATTCATCGTGCGTCCGGTAATGACGACAAAAGCAGCTCGTGAAGGGGTCAGCCGGAAGAAACAGATGATTCAGTCAATTGTCAGCGGTATTCTCGTCGGTTTTATCTGTGGCTTTGTCGGAGCGGGCGGCGGAATGATGATGCTTTTAATTTTAACCAGTGTTCTTGGATATGAGTTAAAAACAGCTGTCGGCACCAGCGTATTTATTATGGCTTTTACCGCCTTTACCGGTTCAGTCAGCCATTTTGCCATCGGCGGCATGCCGGATATGTTTTGCCTTGTATGCTGCATTTTAAGTACACTGTTATGGGCCCGGATTGCCGCAAAATTTGCTAACAAATCTTCACCGATTGTTTTAAATCGGGTGACAGGGGTCGTTCTGGCTGTTCTCGGTGCAGCTATTCTTGTTGTAAATCGGTGATTCCCTGCCGGTAATTTTTGACGAAGTGTGTTTGTATAAGTCTGTAATATATGACAAAGGGGAGCTTGCGCAGGCAGGCTGAGAGTAGACGGTACGGTCTTGACCCTGAACCTGATTTGGATAATGCCAACGTAGGGACATAGCGATGTGATGAGACGGATATGCCATGTGCGGTAAGTTCTGTGCGGTTCGGAGTATGAATAAAGCCCTTGCCGGAGAATACATCGATATTTTATAAAAATTTAATTTACCACTTGACAAATTTAAAGTATGGGTATAAAATTCTGGAAAAAGCGATGACGGAGAGAAGTACTGTAAATTATCGTTCCCAGAGAGCGGGTGGTGGTGAGATGCCCGCAAAGTGAATTTGCAGGAATAACACTCTATCAGCTGCAAACTGAAAGTCTTGGATTAGTAGGGGCGCCGTGAGCTGGACGTTAAAACAGCAGGTCATGAAGGTGACTGTTATTATGACAGTAAGTCAGGTGGTACCGCGGATATACACTGTTCGTCCTGAAAAAAATTTCAGGATGAGCAGTTTTTTTGTTGTATAGGAAACTTTGTTACCTATACAACAAAACGCTCCGCAGGATGCGCACGATGTGCAGAGGAATGCTGCTTTAGCAGCCGCACATCGGCGCGCAAAGCGGAG
>CABRLU010000045.1 GCA_902471845.1 uncultured Lachnospiraceae bacterium
AAAAGCCATTAATGTATTATCGGATTCATGAAGGTTCAACAAGTAAGGAGTGCATTATTGACACGAGAAAGATACAGGAAGATACGAGCATGTTTCTTAAATTCTGGCCAAAACCAGTTGTTGCGATTATAATGTTTTTTTATAAAAAATCTTATAAAGCATATGATTGATTAAAATGCAATATTACTGTAATAGAATCTTAATTGTTTTTGATATGAATTAATGGTATATTATTTTATATCACACCATATGAATCTGGCGGTCCAATTGCAAAACCGGGATTTAGCCCGATTCCTTCATGGCATACATGGGATCCGACAGATCCGACAGCACATTATATGTGTGATCGATATGGTTGTCATTAAAAAGAAAACTATATAAAGCTATAAAGTAAATGACATTAGGGCTTTTTACAATAGAGAGGATTGTAAAAAGCCCTAAATTATGAGAGGATAGATTTTGACAGATTACTTTAATTCAAAATGGGTCAGAATATCTAAAGTATAGAGTGTAACATTGCTAACTTGTAATTGTTAATGGCATATGGTATATTTAATAAGATTAGTATTTAATTAAAGAAAAGAAGGTATAACAGTGAATAAAATCTTATATCTAGTAGTTCCCTGTTATAATGAAGAACAGGTATTGCCGGAAACGGTGAAAGAATTAACTATAAAATTAAATAGTATGATTGACTCTGGTCTGGTGTCCGATAAAAGTCGTATGGTGTTTGTCAATGATGGCTCCAGGGACAAGACGTGGGAGCTGATTGAAACATATCATGAGGAAAATCCGTTAGTACTTGGAATTAAATTGTCAAGAAACAGAGGGCATCAGTTTGCGGTACTGGCTGGACTGATGACTGTAAAAGACCGGTGTGATATGGCAATTACAATGGATGCAGATCTGCAGGATGACATCGATGTGATTGACGAGTTTGTTAAACAGCATTATGATGGGTGTGAGATCGTCTATGGCGTGCGCAATTCCAGAGAAACGGACACGTTTTTTAAGCGTTTTACAGCGGAAGGCTTTTATAAATTAATGTCCGGAATGGGTGTTGATATTGTATTTAATCATGCTGATTACCGCTTGATGAGTAAAACAGCATTGGATGCGCTTGCTGATTATAAAGAGGTAAATTTATTTTTAAGAGGGATTGTTCCACTGCTTGGATACAAAACGGGAATTGTTGAATATGCAAGAAAAGAACGTTTTGCCGGTGAGTCGAAGTACCCATTAAAAAAGATGCTTGCTTTTGCAATTGACGGAATCACATCCTTCAGCATTAAACCGATTCGAATGATTACGGGATTGGGGATTCTTGCATTTTTGGCCAGCATAGTGATGGTCATAAATACAATTGTCGGTGCTTTTGCTGGAAATACTGTGTCCGGATGGGCGTCAATTGTTATTTCTATTTGGGGCTTTGGTGGATTGATTTTGATTGCTCTTGGAATGATTGGTGAGTATATCGGAAAGATTTATATGGAAACAAAAGCGCGTCCGAGATATCAGGTAGAGAAATTTTTAGATTGACAGGTGCTGTATGGAAAAGATAAAAGAATTATGGGAAAATATAGGTATACAGTTCGTTAAATTCGGACTGGTGGGTGCGTCGAATACCGTGATTTCTTTGATTACCTATTATATTTTTGTGTTTTTAGGCTTGAATTATCTGGTGGCAAATTTTCTTGGTTTTATCACAGGAACCTTAAATGCCTATTATTGGAACAGCCGTTTTGTATTTAAAAGTGAGGACAATGAAAGCACAAGGGGAATTAAAACCATATTTAAAACATTTGTCGCCTATGGGGCGACCTTTGTTTTGAGTTCAGCCTTGTTGTTTTTGTTGGTGCAGGTGATTGGGATTTCCCAGATGATCGCTCCGATTATTAATCTGGCGATTACAACGCCATTAAATTTTGTGATTAATAAATTTTGGACATTCACTAAAGGAAAGGAGAAGGTGGAAGGATGAAGCAATATAATACGAACCATACGTTCGCCATATGCGCATATAAAGAATCTCCTTATCTGGAAGAATGTATTCAATCATTGATGAGGCAGAAGAAAAAATCAAATATTATATTATGTACGTCGACCCCCTGTGATTATATTGAACAGATGGTGCAAAAGTACGCGTTGCCTTATTATATCAGAAATGGACAGAGCGATATTCAGGATGACTGGAATTTTGCCTTTGACTCTGCCAAGACCGACTATGTGACCATTGCTCATCAGGATGATGTCTACTCAGAATATTATTTTGCCGAATTATCCAGACATTTGCCGGATAAGGATATGTCATTATATATTACGGATTATTTACCTTTGAAGCATGGACAGGCCGGCCCAAGAGATATTAACAGTAAAATACGCAGGCTGCTTCGAAGCCCGTTGAAGATTAAACGGTTTGCGGCATCAAAAAGAATGAGAAAGTTGACGTTGGCGTTTGGAAACAGTGTTTGTTGTCCGTCTATTACCTATAATAAAAAAAGGCTCGGCAGCACCATTTTCGATTCGGAATTCAAATTTTGTATTGATTGGGATACGTGTTTGAAGTATGCCGGGCAGGACGGCCACTTTGTCTATGTAGACAAACCGCTGGTATATTATCGGATTCATGATGGTGCGACGAGCAAAGAGTTTATCGAAGATCACCGTCGGGTAGGCGAAGATATTGCTATGTTCAGTAAGTTTTGGCCGAAACCAATTGTTAAGATGATTATGCTTTTTTATAAGCGGGCATATAAAACTTATGGTTAAGTAGGATTTGAGAGTATGAGAGAAAAGAAGAACAGCAAGGTATGGAAATGCTTTGTTTTTATATGTGTGATTCAGACGTTGATGATGGTTTTCTGGGGAACACAGAAAAAAGGTTTTTATGTGGATGAACTTTGGTCTTATGGATTAGCGAATAGTTATTATCATCCCCATGTTTTCTGGGAAGATGCGCTGGAAGATCAATGGCAGCCGGGCGAATATTTTAAAGAATATATTGAAGTGGAACCGGATCAGAGATTCCGATATGACTCTGTTGTGTATAACCTGAAAAATGATGCCCATCCGCCGCTTTATTTTGCATTACTGCATACGGTATGTTCATTATTTCCGGGAACATTCAGTAAGTGGTATGCGCTGATTCCTAATATTATATATTTTGTACTCGCGCAGATATTATTTTTTAAAGTTTCACAGAAATTATTTAAAAATAAATGGTTGGCGTTAATACCAGTGGCGCTGTGGGGATTTGCATTAGGGACTATCAGTACAGTAATGTTTCTTCGAATGTACATGTTGAGCACGGTGTGTGGGCTGCTGACGTTGAATTTTCATTACAATTTAATTATAAAGAAAGATTATGGTATAAAAAACTGGCTGCTGTTAATTCTCTATTCATTTATCGGTTATATGAGTCATTACTATTTCTTTATATATGCCTTCTTTTTATCCGCTTTTTTCGTCTTCTGTTTGCTGGCAAAAAAAGAGTGGAAAAAAATAGTATGGTATTGCAGCAGCATGATGACCAGCTTATTGCTTGTGCTGTTGATGGCACCATGGGCATTTCAAAGTCTGTTTGGTGATAAATATGTGGAACAGGCCGGACAGAAACAGGCTTTGATTGATATATTGTGGAAGCTCTGGGAGTTTGCCAACTTTTTTGCAGAGGATTTTTTCTGTAATCTACTGATAATTCCGGTGGTATTAGGATTTATTGGAATTATTGCGGGCATCCGGTGCTTTAGAAAAAAGAAATGGCGTTTTTTTACAGAAAATCCGGAAAAAACGGAAGAAGTCACGATTACTTTGATGCCGGCAGTTTTCTATTTCATTATCTCGGCATTGTGTTCGCCGTGGATGTCGGCAAGGTATATTTACAGCATCTATCCAATACTTTTTTTGATGGTCGTATGGTTTGGATATAATGGTCTGGTGACATTGGGATTACCGGCTAAGAAAACGGCCATGGGGATAATGGTGATTACGTTCATTCTTTCAGTGGTTTCATACGGCTATATAGGGGTTGGATATCGGTATTTAGAGCAGACACAAGTTGATGAAGCAATAGAGCCGTACTATGGCTCAGATTGTGCCTTTATCACCTATAATTATTATCGGGTTACAGAAAAAGCTTTGGAGTTATCCCATATGAATCGGGTCTGGACGACAGTTCCTCAGGCGGCACGGATTAAGCAGATGGCGGACACGCTGGACGATTCTGTAGATAGTATGGTTGTCTATGTGGAGGAATTTGAGGAGGCTGAGGGCATAGATCCGGAGCAGATTATGAAGGACACAATGGATTTGTTTATTGAGAATACGGATTTTGATGCTTATGAGCGTGTGGAAAATTATATAAGCATATATGAAAACAATTGTGTTGCTTATCATGTATATAAGGCTGCGGATTAAGCGGAAAGAGAGCGTACTCTGAGGAATGGTAATTATTAGAGATACGCTCTTCTTGCGTTCTTAAAAATGAAATGATATAATCATACTCGGATTTTACATAGAATTAATATTTATTTACACATGAAAGATAAAAGAGGGTTGGTAGTCTGTTATGAAGAAGGTTAGTATTGGCAGATACATATTTGGAATTTTTACAGCCATTATTGCAGTATTGGCAGGATTCGTTGTCAGTCTGGTGTTCTGGGTTTTAAGAACCTGGGCGAATTTGAAAGCGGATGAATTAATTTATCAATTGAATGCACCGATGCAGGGAACAAATAAAGAAATGATCATGGATGCAGTGAAATCCTGTGTGCCTGTGATGATTTTATGCCTGGCGGCGGTTATCGTCTTATTCGTTTTATTGAGAAATAAAAAGATTTTCTGGATTGTTATGCCAGCCGTGATCATTATCTCGCTGGCAGCCGGAGCTGGCGTTCTCAACCATGCCTGGAATAAACTGGAGGTTTCGGAATATCTGGAAAATAAAGATAAAGACACGGGTTTTATCGATGGCAATTATATCTCTCCTTCAAGTGTGCAGCTGCAATTTCCGGAAGAAAAGAGAAATTTGATTTATATTTTTCTGGAATCCATGGAAGTGACTTATTCGGATAAAGAAAATGGCGGCGCTTTTGATGTGAATTATATACCGGAACTTACAGCTTTAGCCCAGGAGTATGAAGATTTTTCGGGTTCGGATAGTGCATTGAACGGTGGGTATGACATGCCATCGACGACATGGACGGCGGCTGCACTTTTTGCCCAGTCTTCCGGCTTGCCATTATCTATTTCTATTGAAGGCAATTCAATGAACACGCAGGATGAATTCATGCCGAATGTTGTAATGATTGGAGATATATTGGAGGATGCCGGATATAATCAGATGTTTCTCATCGGATCGAATGCTACCTTTGGCGGCCGGAGACTGATGTATTCGGATCATGGCAATTTCACAATTCATGATTGGGTCTATGCCGGAGATTCGGGGAGACTGCCGAAAGGATATTTTGAATGGTGGGGATATCGGGATTCTTTATTGTTTGAATATGCTAAGGAAGAATTGCAGGAACTGGCGTCAGGGGATGAACCATTTAACCTGACGATGCTGACGGTGGATACCCATTTTGAGGACGGGTTTGTATGTGATTTGTGTGGCGACGAGTTCGGAGACAATCGATATGGTAATGTCATTGCCTGTTCCAGCCGTCAGGTAACAGAGTTTGTGCGTTGGATTCAGCAGCAGGATTTCTATGAAAATACAACCATTGTGATTTCAGGAGACCACCACACGATGGATGTGGATTTCTGTGAAGACATTGATGAGGATTATGTGCGCCGGGTGTATACGGCGGTCATCAATCCGGCGGCGGAAGTGGCGGATGCCAGTGTGCGTCGGGATTTTACGACCTTCGATATGTTTCCAACGACATTGGCCAGTATTGGAGTTCAAATTCAGGGAAACCGATTAGGACTTGGAACAAATCTTTTTTCAGATGAACCAACATTGCTTGAAACCTATGGAATGGATGAGATGAAAGTTGGCGTAAGCAGTAAGTCGGAATTGATGGATTATTTTACTGCCGAGGTGGATGAAGAGAAGTTCAAAGAAGCGACAGAGCCGAAACAAGAGGAAGGCCCAAAAGCATGGTATGAGGAAAAGCTGGAGAGTATGACTCTGGAAGAAAAAGTGGCTCAAATGTTTATTGTTTCTCCGGAGGATGTGTCAGGAACGTGGTTAATGACAGAAGCAGATGAGACGTTGAGGGAGAGCCTTGAACGATATCCGGTCGGTGGGTTAATATATGATTCTGATAATATCGAAAACCAGGAACAGCTCTCGGCATTAATTGAGGGCAGTCAGCAATATATGCAGGACCGCATGGGAATGCCTCTTTTGCAATGTATTGTTGAAGATGGCGGAGAAAGTAGTATTTTGGCCGCAAGTGCAGGGGTTAATGTGCCACAGACGGCAAATGTTTCAGATGCATTAACGGTGGAACAGGCTGAGCAAAATGGAAGAACGATTGGAAAATATTTGTCCGAACTGGGCTTTAATCTGAACTTGGCTCCAAATGTGTCTATCGGGTCTGAACAGGTACAAAGTGAGCTTGATGGATTTCACTGGTATGGTGTTTTCGGTGCTCCGAAATATTTTCCTGGATATGGAGAGACGGATGGAAATTTTGAGGTTGAGCGAACGGTAGACGACTTGTTGGGCAACGAACTATATCCGTTTGATCAGGCGTCGCGTGAAGGAAATGAGTTTATAATGGTCGGACACATTTCCGTACCAGGAATAACTGGTGATTACACACCGGCCTCGTTGTCGGGACAAATGGTATACGAGACCCTTCGTAGATTGTTGGGTTATAATGGTGTTATTGTGACGGACGCATTGGATCAGGATGAGATTATTTATAATTATGGTACAAGGTATGCTTCTATAATGGCAATTCAGGCTGGCTGTGATATGCTGCTCAGTCCATATGATTTTCAATCTGCTTATTATGGAGTTTTGAATGCCGTATATGATGGAACGATTTCAGAGGAACGGATTGATGAGTCTGTAAGGAGAATTCTGAAAGCAAAGCAGGAATTGATACTTTGGGAAACATTAAGTGAGCAGTTTAAGAACTAAAACGAACAGGAGCTGATATCTATTATGGTATCAGCCCCTTTTTTGTTTAAATGGCCCAAAAAGTATTTTTATTTTACAATCATATGGTATATAATGTTAGTGTACTCGAATAATGTCGAAATTTATTATAATTTTTAAGAGGGAAAAAGATGTTTTGTAAAAATTGTAAGAGTGAGATACCGGATGACTCCATATTTTGTCAGGAATGTGGAGCAAAAGTAGAGCGGGACGATGAAGGACCAAAGACGTGTCCGAAGTGCGGAAATGCAGTGGAAGAAGGCGACATGTTTTGTATGGCATGCGGGGAGCCGCTGAGTGGTGAAGAGAGGCCGGAGCAGATTGTACTGGATGAAAGAATTGAAGAAAAAGTTGAGGAACAGCCGGGTGAGCAACCTGAGCCGCCGGCACCGCCGAAACGTCCTGAGCCGTCGGAACAGCTGATACCACCGGTACCGCCGAAACGTCCGGAGCAACCTGAACCACCGAAATTGGACAGTATTCCGGATAAGGTAACCCGGACGGAATCGCAGAAGGATAAAAAGCCGGATAAAAGCAAAGTATATCTGATGATATCGGTTGCCGTTGTCGTTGTGTTGGGTGCAGTCATTATAGGAAGAAGTGTTATGAGTAAGAAGGGGAGCTCGGCTCAGGCGGAAACCGGGGCGGTGGTATCCGAATCTTCTCAGATAGCGGAAACTGTGTTGGCAGAGACGGTTCCACAGACAGAACCGGTATATAATGCGGATATTAATGGCGTGGAGAATGCCACCTGCACTGTAAGTGGAACGGTGGAAGGACAGGTGCTTGTGCTGGATACGGCCCAGTCAGTTTATGTGTATAACGAGAGCGGCACGGCAGTGTTCTTTGATTCCACAAGTTTCTTTTATATTGATAACAGTCCGGGCCTGGTAAATCTGGAGGATTATAACGGACGAAAGGTTTTAATTTCTGGTCCGATTTATGCTCAGGGAGAGCAGGGCTATGTACAGTTGAAAGGCATAGAAACAACGGATGGTCCTCTTTATGATGTGACAGAGGGCGGAATCCACCGATATGAATTTGTCATAAAAGATTGCGGATGGCATCAGGCCTATCAGGAAAGTCTTCAGAAGGGCGGATATCTGATTCGGATCAATTCTGCGGAAGAATACAACTATATTCTGCAGGAAATTTCCGCAAGGGGATATGATAATATACATTTCTATCTTGGAGGACGGAGAGATGCCAACAGCACAGACTACTACTGGGTGGATAAAGACAATGTGACCTACGGCGTGAAGCTGAATGGAGACCCGGAAGTATGGTGCTACAATGAGTGGATGTCCGGTGAACCGAGTTATGAGGATCCGCAATTACAGATTGACGAGCCATATCTGAATATATTTTATTATTCAGGTGAAAACCGGTGGGTATGGAATGACGGACCGGAAGATATTCCGGTGACGGTACCGGCTTTTAGTCAGAAAGTAGGTTTTATTGTTGAATATGAAGACTAAAAATGGTGTAATACTTGGAATTTCTCTGGTCTGCATGCTGCTTTTTGCAGCATGCAGACCAGAATTGGTTGAAGAGAAAAATGAGACAGTGATTGTTGATGAAACCGTTAAAGAGACGGAGACTGAAGTGGTGCCTGAATTGAGTTGGGCAGAGGAAAAGCTTATGGAGATGACACTGGAAGAAAAGGTGGCACAGCTCTTTGTTATTACTCCGGAAGCGTTGACGGGAGTGGGAGAGGTCATCTCTGCCGGAGAGACGACAAAAGACAGCTTATGCCAGTATCCGGTGGGAGGATTGATTTACTTTGCCGGAAATATTCAGGATGACAGCCAGGTTAAAGAAATGATTCAAAACAGTCAAAATTATATAATGGAGCGCAGCGGAATTCCGCTTTTCATCAGTGTGGACGAAGAGGGCGGAGAAGTGGCGAGAGTTGCGGACCAGGGTGTGGCTGGCTCGACGGCTGTGGAAAGCATGTCTGAGGTTCGGACAGAGGAACGGGCTTACGAAATTGGTCGTACAATCGGAGGATACTTGTCAGAACTGGGCTTTAACCTCGATTATGCTCCGGTTGCCGACGTTCTCACGAATCCGGAAAATACCGTTGTGCGATGGCGTTCCTTTGGCAATGACGCTCCCTGGGTATCTCAGTTAGTTCAGAGGGAACTGGACGGCATGCATGAGTGTGGAATTTACGGTGTGATTAAGCATTTCCCCGGACATGGGGCCACAAGCGGGGACACCCATGAAGGCTATGCTTATGTAGGAAAAACATTGGATGAGATGCTCGATAATGAAATGTATCCATTCGCGCAGGCCATAGACAAGGGGGTTGCCTTTATTATGGTCGGACATATTTCTGCTCCGGAGATAATCGGCGACGATACGCCGTCTTCCCTGTCCAGTGTAATGATTACAGATATTTTAAGAGGACAGTTGGGGTATGACGGAATTGTCATTACGGATGCTTTAAATATGGGAGCCATTCAGCAAAATTACAGTTCGGGGGATGCTGCGGTGCAGGCCCTGGCGGCAGGCTGTGATCTGCTTTTGATGCCTGCAGATTTCCAGCAGGCCTATCAGGCGGTTTTGGATGCCGTAAGCGAAGGCACCCTGTCAGAGGAGAGAATCGATGAATCCGTAAAAAGGATTTTATCTGTAAAAAATACATTCCTCGATGGGGACGTATATTGAAAATTTATGTAAATTTATGTATAATTATATAAAATAATGCCGGATTTTAAGAGAAAAATGTTAAAAATTTACAAATCAAGAGGGTAATGTTATGGGATGTAAATGTTATATTTGCGGGGTAAACGATGTGGAGAATCCCGGTGACATTTGTGATATATGTGCATTGGGTGAGGACCCCTATCTGGCTCAGACGCCAGGGCAAATCCCAGAGGCAGGATTAAGTCATAAAAGGAAGATGGCGCCGATTAAGGAAAAAGAACCGGAAAAACAGTATATTCCGGGGCGGGGACGGAGCCGGAAGGTTCTTATTCAGGGAGGCGGTACGGCAATATCCCCGGCGCAAGAGGCGGATGAAAGTAGGTCAGACGGTAAAGAAAATGAACAGGGTTCGGTTCATGTTTATGCACCGGGGCAGGTACCTGCGGGCGGAGCCGGTTCGACAGGTCAGCAATCGTCAGGCAGCGTAACAAGTCAGAAAAACACATCTGCGGCGACTTCCTGGCAGACAAAGGGGATTATCAAAAATGTTGCGGCAGATCAGGAACGGATTCCATTTATATTTAAAGTGTTCCGGAGTCTGTTTAAAGGCGTACCGCTGACAATAACAAATGATATTACTACATTTCAGGTGTTTCCGGATTATACCGGACAATCGTTAAACGCATTGGGGAATGCATGCGACCAGGTGAGTGTCTATGGAAAGGTCAATGCGGGGATTATTTCCGAAAATAATGAGGTGGAGGTTTATGGGAGCAGAGACTCGCATAACGTCATTGTTGCCACCAGGATTAAAAATATTGCCAGCGGAAGTGTGATTACGCCCTATGGCGCCATAGGACCGATATTTGTCTGGCTGGCCGTAGTGCTTCTTGCTCTTGTTGCCTTTGGAATCCTGACGACACTGGGAATTGAGGGGATTATCTGGCTGGCCGTCATTATACTGTGCCTGATGAATTTGCCGTTGATATTAAAGATCATTTTGATAATTTGGGCAATTTTATTTTCATTTACGAAGAAATCCTGATAATGCAGAGCTTCGTATAGCGGAGGATTAGATATGCATGGTGATAACACATATACGGCGGCAGAGAAAGACAGGGCGATTACAAGAAAAGATCTGGATGCGATAGCCAATGGCCGTTTTCTGTCGGATGGCTATGAGGAATGTCACAATATGGCCTTTATAAAGGTCAATGGCCTCACAAATTTCTGGGAAAAAGACAGCGAACTGGGAACCCGTTCATTGATGGGGGATATTCTGAGCAGTCTTATCAGGTATAACGCGCCTTTTGCTTATGTCATCGTGGGAAATGGGGATGGTATCAGCATTTATTTTGGCGTCGTAAAGATTTTCAGGGAAGGGCTGAAACGTTCCATAGAAGCGGTTTTTCCCGGAGCAGATATAGATATTTTTGAAGAAAATCCGCTGTCCACCTGTCCATGCGAGTATGGCGGTGTGTTTTCGGGTATACCGACAAATAAGATCGAACACGAAATCGGAAATATAAAGAACAGTCTGCAGATTGAGACGATCTGCAGAGGAATGTCGGGCAGAAGCTTTACATATATGGTTCTTGCGGCGGGACTGAGCAAAGGCATCACCGCTCTGGGACATGATCGGATATTGGAAGAGATAGGGCTGGTGTACAGTCAGATTCATCAGACCCTTTCCGGAGGTGCCCAGGGGAATATTTCAGCTGAGATGCAGGATTTTCACAGCAAGAATTATTTTGATGATCTGGAAACTATGGAAACCTATATAAAAACAGGAATCGGTCGGGGAATGTGGCGGGTGAACGGATATTATGCCGCAGATACGGCGGAAGATGCGCGGCAGCTCGGCAATCTGATCAAAGCGGCCTATTCCGGGGAGGAGTCGAAGCCGGAGCCCTTCCGGATGACCGAATATAATGCCATAAAGGACGTCATCAGGAACACCTATATGATGGCAGACATCATTCCAAATCCATCACTGCATCCGCTTGGCAGATGGTTTTGTCAGGAATTGCAGAGAAATGTTGAAATGTATATTTATCGTTTCCAGACGATTTTAAACAGTGATCAACTGAGCGTATTATGTCAGCTGCCGACGAAAGAGTTTCCGGGATATTATATTGATGAATATGTGGAATTTGATGTGGCGGCCAGGCAGTCTTCAGACATGGATGAGCCGATATGCTTTGGCGATATATGTGCAGCCGGAAGGAAAGGTTCTTTCGATGTACGCAACCCGTATCTTTTTAATAAAAATGATTTTACCAGACATGCATTGATTATCGGAATTACAGGCGGCGGAAAAACCAATACGTCAAAGTCTTTATTAAACACGTTATGGGCGCTGCCAAAATGGGAGCATAAGGTGCCTTTTCTGGTCATTGAATCGGCAAAAAGAGAGTATTGGGAATTGAGAAATCTGAAAGGTTTTGAAGATTTACTGGTGTTTACCCTTGGAGATGAGGCGAAGAAAACCTCTGTGATATATCGCATCAATCCTTTTGAAGCCAACCCGGGAATCTCTCTTCAGACCCATATTGATTATTTACTTTCAACCTTTAAGGCGGCATTCGAGTTATATCCGCCGATGCCTTATGTGCTTGAGACGGCGGTGTACGAAGTATACAGTGACAGAGGATGGGATATTGTAGAAAATGTTAATCGATTTGGTTTGACCGAATATCCGACACTAAGTGATCTGTACCGTAAAATCGATGTGGTCGTAGACCGGTTGGGGTATCATAATGAGGTTCAATCTAATGTAAAGGCAGCGCTGCAGGCGCGGATTCATTCCCTCAGAATTGGCGGAAAAGGAGCGATGATGGATACTCCGAAATCCGTACCCATCGGGGAGCTGTTGTCCCGTCCAGTAGTAATGGAGCTGGAAGATTTAGGGGATGATGAAACAAAGTCCTTCGTAATCGGCATTTTACTTGTACAGTTATATGAATATCGAAAGGCCGGGATGACGAAAGGGAGTAAGTCCTTAGAGCACATCCTGATGATAGAGGAAGCACACCGGCTTCTCAAAAATGTTTCAGTTACAGGAGAAGGTGACAGTACGAGGGCAAAATCCGTTGAGTTCTTCTGCAACCTGCTGGCTGAGATTCGTACCTTCGGTCAGGGGATTATGATTGCGGATCAGATTCCGACAAAACTGGCGCCGGATACACTGAAAAATACAAATCTGAAAATTGTTCATCGCACGGTGGCTAAGGAAGACCGGGAAGCCATCGGTAAAGCCATGAATATGAGTGATGATCAGATGGAATATCTGAGCTCATTACAGAGAGGATATGCGGCGGTTTATGCAGAAGGTGACAGCCGGCCGAAATGCGTAAAGTTTCCTCTTGTAGAGCCGTTTTATGATTATGAACGGGTTGAAGTTCTCAGAGAAGTTCGAAAAAAAGTTTATGATCTGACAGAACATTATGATGCATATCCGGTCATTCATATGGGATGCACTTTCTGTGAAGAACGATGCCGGTACTATGAAGATGTTATGAAATTTTTAAAGCAAAAGAGTTTGAAACTTGAAAAAATAGATGAGAAGTGGCAGCGATTTAAATATCGGCCGGAGGTTCTCGACGGTTTTCTGAATTGTGAACTTATGGCCGATGGACCGAAAGGTAATATATACAGTGATATTTGTATTTTAGGAACAATACTAGACAGATCAAATTCACTTAACGATGGGCAGAGACAGAAAATAATTGCAGATTTCCTTGCGGGGAAATTTAAAATAACAAACACGAGGAGGAACTAAAATGGCAGAACGAGTCATCGAAACCGCGGATCTTTCCAGAATTGAGAATAATCTTGCGATAGTGTTTAACAATCTGGATATCCTGGACGGCAGAGTACAGCAGGTCAGCAACAATGTGAATTTTGTAAGCGACGAACTTTCAAAATTGGCAAGGGATTTTCATGAATATGTTGAGGTGGCGGCGCGGCAGACAGAGCGTCAGCTGGCAGAGACCCGATTGATTAAAATTCGTCAGGAGCTGGAAACAAAATTCGGACATTATGCAGAGATACGAAGAACGACAACAGGTGTTCTTCAGGCCGATGATTTAGGTATCGTAAAGAAGGAAACGATTACAGATGTTACAGAAGAAATGATGATCACAACGCCGAATTATTGGCTGGCGCCATGTCTGGTAGCATTGTCGGCGTGGATAAATGACAAAAAGGATATTGCAGACCGGGCTTTAAAGGAAGCCATTAAACGTGACGACGAAAAGACTTCTCTGCTATTTGCCCTGATCTGCCGGCGTGCGGACAGAAAGCAGGCATGTTTGAAATGGGCGCGGAGATATTTTGAAAATCAGGACCCGGAGAATCTGGATCGGAAGTGCATTGTCATGTTGGATGCCTATGCCAGCGGTCTGCTTGGAGCAGATTCGGAAGGCGTTATCGCAGACCATATTGAGCGGTGGATTGCCCAGTTGGAAGAGAAGCCGGGATTTGTGGAAAAGCAGACGCAGCAGTGGTCTGAGGCAATCAATTTAAAACGGCAGCCTTTGAAAGATTCCGAGTATACATATTTGAAGAAATACAGCGCCACCTGGCCAGTTTTAGAGGATATCATGGAGGGAGCCAATCTTCATGCGATTGCCTTTGATTATTTTGAAAATATTTTAAATCAGGAAGTTTCTACCATTAATACGAAGAAACAGCTGGATGAAATTCTGGATTCTCTTGTTACAGATTTTGATGATGAAGAGCTTCCATTCAGAAAAGAGGAAAAATTAAATCAGTTTATCGTTGATTTTGAGGGCGATAAAGGCCGTGCTGAGGCGGCCATGTCGGTGGAAGAGACAGCCTTTGAGACACATAAAGATTTTACACAGCTCTTGACCGATGCGGCCATGAAGCCGGAAAGTACAAATTCCAGTGTCTCCACTCAGAAATTTTCCCTTTCTTTGTGCAAGGAATGGGTGAGCGAAGCTTACAGAGACATTATTGCGACAAACCGAAGCAAGATTCCGGATCAGATCGATATTCATCTCACGACGGGAGATTCAACAATTTTTGCGGGAACAACAAAGGATGGAGAAAATGAAGGCGAGTTAGTGGCCAACTATAACAATTACATTGACAAGACAAAGATGGAAACTCTGGCCAAATTAACGCTTTCCGGTTTCCAGCAGTTTTGCTTATATGGCGGCGGTGTCATCGCGGTTCTGGGTATCATTATGGCGATTACCGGAAATCTGATTTTCGGCCTTGTCATTGCCATTGTGGGGGCTGGTCTGGTTATCAGTCATTTTTCGGCAAAGAAAAATCTTGAAACACAGCGTGAGAATACCGAGAAACAGTTTGAAGAGATGCGGGAAAATGGTACACAGATCATACGGGCCACATTGGCTGAGGTCGTAGATTTCAGAGCGGAATTTGCAGAAAAAGATGCGGAAAGCACAAAAGTTGTGGAACTGATCGATGGCATGTCTCCGGATCAGTATGTGAAACGGCTTACAGAATCTACAAGACGCATTAAGATGAATGCATAGGAGGGGAAACAGATGGATGCGAAACAAAGGGCTCAGTTTATAAATGCACAGAAATATCAGCAACAGGAACCGGCCGAAGCAGCGATTCGGAGATGCCCGAAATGCAATGCGGAGGTAAAAGGAAAGTTTTGTTCAAAATGTGGAACGAAATATGAAGAACCGGCCGTGGAGGCAGAACCGGTAAAAGAGGAACCGGTTTTGAAAGAAACTCCTGCGTTTCCTGCTATAGAACCGGAAAAGATACCGGAGGAGCCGGTTGCCCGGGAAGAGAAAAAACCGGAGGTAAGTAAGGC
>CABRLU010000046.1 GCA_902471845.1 uncultured Lachnospiraceae bacterium
AAGGTACACGAGGAGTGGCTGATCGTGCGAATTTGCTCTGCGTTGACTATGATATATATGGAGAGAATATTATAGTGGCAGATATTTCGTGGTGTATAGAACAAACAAAACAATTATATGAGTCAGATTGTAAGGTTATTAATAACTCGTTTGGCTTTTCTTTGGAATCAGAAAATAGTTATTCAAATAGTGATATTAAAAAATTCCTGAAATCGCTTGATGACTATAGTGGCGCAAATTTAAAAAGCTATAATGAATATCTACAATGCATAGAAAATGTTGCAGAAGCAAATGGAATACATTTAGGATTAATGATTGCGGAACTATACGTTGATGCCAAAAAATCAGATAAAGATTTTTTGATTGTGCAAAGTGCTGGCAATGGATATGATAATAACTGTACACAGGGATATGATGCCACTTATTCCTGCTATTATTGTGATATTACAGAAGAAAATTTTGAAAATACTATAGTAAAATTCTATCCAACCATAGAAACAATGAACGAACGATTAAATTCTCTGGGCGTTACATATAAAGATATTAGAGACCATATTTTAATTGTAGGTGCCACAAGAAATCAGATGGATGGCAATGGAAATAATCTTATGTGCAATTGGTCTTGTTATGGTAGCCAAGTGGACATTGTAGCTCCGGGAGAAGGCCTTTTTGTATGTGGAGCATTTGAAAATGGAATCTCTAAGTACAATGTTGATTGGAATGGTACTTCTTTTTCTGCACCTATGGTGTCCGGTGCAGCGGCACTTTTGTGGTCTATAGACCAAAGTTTGAGCGCTGCTGATGCACGCAAATTGTTGTTTGAAAGCGGAACAAAGGCAGTTGGAGTAGGTGAAGATGCCGGTACAGAATATCCTATGCTAAATATAGGCGAATCCGTAAAGAAACTAACAGGTTGGAATAATGCTGCAAATATTCAAGAAGGATTATATATTGTTCCGGGTACACAAAATATTCTTTATGTTGAACAGGATGAAGATGAAATAAGTTTTACTGCATGGTGGTTTAAGCTTGCCTCAATTGAAGAAACTGCTGCCTTAAATGGTAGCGATGCACAGTTTGTTTGTGGTGAGGAAAGTATAGGACAAACATCTGGTAAGCTTCATTTTGAGGCTTCTAAGGCAATACTTACACTTGATGAAAACAGATTTCCATATATTAATGAACAAACCGAATACATTTGGTTAAGAGATTCTTTGTGGGAACTGTCAGAAGAACAGTTACAGCAAATAGGACAAGAGTTGAAGGTGCCTGCAGATTTAAATATCGAATATACCCAGGATAAAGCATATTATTGGGAAGCTGGCGGTCGTTATGCGACTTATGTTCAAATTATTTACAATGATGAAGTGATTGCTACTGCAACTGTTGATTCTTTTACAGGTGAGTTAATAAAGGATATTCAGATGTATTCTAAATCCTAAACTGAAATAACATCGGCGACGATGAATATTCCCATCGAAGCAAAAAATTTTAATGGTCATTACTAGAAACATGGAATGATGGCAGTGGAGCAAGCGGGCTCTTCATTTGCGAATGGGAATAGCAAAATAAAGGAGCGTGATACTATGGAAAAAAAATTTTTATCAGTTCTTTTGCCATTAATGATGTTGTTTACTTTAATATCTTGTGGAAAAACTGAACAAGCACCAAGTAATACCATAAGTGAAAAAAGCTCATTTGATGGAGGCACAGATCATGATTATATAGAAGAGTATGTTGCTGAGCATTACGGATTTTGTGATTCTCTTTTGCATGGGGTGTATACATCTACAGTTACACATCAGATGAACACCGCTTCTTTGGATTCGGAAATTATAGAATTGGATGTCGGTTATAAAAGTGGGGCTGTGTTTTATAAGATTGTCAGCGATAAGAACAGTGCAAAAAATATCGTTTGTGTGTACCTCAAAAATAGTGAAGGAAAAGTCTCTTTGATGCTCGATTATTTTGATTTGGATGAACAAGGATTTTCTTCAAAATCACATACGATGACAATTGCTGAACCGCATATGAAGAGCATATATTACTGCCTTATAGGCTCCGATTATTTAACAGTGGTTGAATTATCTGAGATATGTGAGGGATTTTATGACGGTGATTATTATCTTGCACGTGATATTGATGAATATGATGTGACATTAAGCTCTACTGAATATTATTACACAGAAAACATTTCTGTATATGAATTAGATAATGATTTCAGTGAAGTAATGAAAATGGAAAGAAATATTACCCCTCCCAATCCCAATGAAACAAACATATGCACAATATCAGCTGACGAAAATATATGGGCGTACGCTTCGGGGGTAAGTTATACAAATGAGAACGCCACACTATTGACAACGGAGCAAGAATTTTGCGATAAAACAAATGAATTACTCCATGGTTTTTCTATTGATGAAATTAAAGTAACAAGAACATCATGGCAAAACCGTTGGTATCGATTGGAAATCGATGAAAATGATATTCCAGATAATATGGTAAAAGTGGACTTTTCCTGCTCACCTGGAATATCAGATGGAAATGGCCATGTAAGCAGCGAAGTAACAATTGCTAAAAATGCAAAGAAAGAAACTTACGGAGAACTTCAGGACGAAGCTCCAGATAACCCTGTATCTTACGGTTCAACAGAGAACAATAATCAAAATACGGTTATAATGCCGGATAATATTCCTTCCTCCATTGATGCATCACAATTGCAAGAATTGGAATATTTTAATTTGGATGGGTTTTGGTATTCTTCTGATATGCATTATGTAATGTCCATCAATGTTGGGTCACAGTTTTGGAATACTTTCCGTTATGTGGATTTGCAGGGCTCAGATGGGATAAAGAATGGAAGTGTGTATCAAACGTCTTCTTATAGTATAAATTTGAAGCCTAATGAGGATAATGAAAAGAACTTTGAAGTATTTGCTGTGAATGGGCAATTGATTTCAGCTGAAATTACATTTATAAGAGCTTCCGACAATGTTTCCAACAATATCTTGGGAAGCTGGCAAAATGGAGATAAAACATATAGATTTGATGATGACGGTACATATACCGTTCTTATGAAAAACGATTCTTACTGGGGTTACTATTTTCCGATAGATGAATCTCGAATTGTGTTAGGCGTATATTCAAATAACCTTAAGAAAGTCAACTATTCATTCAAGTGTTTCAATTATACGCTTGATGCAGATTCTTTTGTTATCGAGGGGATGGCTTCGTTGGTACGATAAGGGGAGCAGATAGTTTGGAGGATGAAAACAAATGACAACAGAATAGGAACGTCATGAAGCTGCATATAAAGTGGAATTCTATTTGAAAAAGAATAATTTTGAGCAGGTATGTGCATAATCATGGACATACCCTGCTTTTTGTAAAAGAATGAAATTAGTATGTCAAAGGACAGGGGAATAGAAATACTATGAAACGGAATATTAAATTACTTATGGAATATGACGGCGGCCGTTATGACGGATGGCAGCGGCTTGGAAAGAAAAGCACCGGAACGACGATTCAGGGGAAAATAGAAGAAGTACTCTCTAAAATGACGGGGGAGACGATCGAGCTGATTGGTTCGGGGAGGACGGACGCAGGCGTCCATGCCCGGGGTCAGGTGGCGAATTTTCATACGGACAGTGATATGAAATGTTGGGAGATGAAATATTATCTCAACCGGTATTTGCCGCAGGATATTGGAATCCTTTATGTGTCGGATGTGCCGGAACGGTTTCACAGCCGCCTGAATGCAAAATCAAAACGTTACATCTATCGGGTAGCCACAGGGGACGTGCCATCGGTCTTTGATCGTCGGTATACGTGGTACTGTTTTGACCGGCTGGATATGGGGCTTATGAAGGAAGGCGCGGCTCTGATGATGGGCCAGCATGATTTTAAAGGTTTTTCTTCCGTGAAAAAGACCAATAAATCTACAGTCCGAACTGTCAGCCGGATTGAATTTGATGTGAAAGACCGGGAAATCGACCTGATATTTGAGGGCAATGGATTTCTCTACAATATGGTGCGTATTATGGCGGGAACGCTTATTGAGATTGGAACCGGGGACAGAGAGCCGGAGACGGTCAAAGAAGTTTTCCGTACAAAGGACCGGGAAAAGGCCGGAATGACATTGCCGCCTCAGGGGTTGTTTCTGGATGAAGTGTTCTATGAGTGATAAAATCCATTAGGAGGCTGGATAAATGGTTAAGATTCAGGGGAAGTCCGTTTTTGGCGGAGTTGCCATCGGACCGATAGGAATTTTAAAGAAAAAAGATAAAAAAGTGATCCGCAATCATGTGGAGCAGGTAGAAGAAGAGATCAAACGTTATGAAAGCGCTTCGAAGGAGGCGGAAAGCCAGCTTCAGAAGCTCTATGATAAGGCGTTGGATGAAGTCGGGGAGGCTAATGCAGACATCTTTCATGTTCATCAGCTTATGCTGTCAGATATGGATTATGTGGAATCGATTACCAATATGATCCGAATGCAGAATGTGAATGCGGAATATGCAATCGCCATGACCAGCGATAACTTTTCCACCCTCTTTGAGATGATGGATGACGATTATATGCGGGCCAGAGCGGCGGATGTAAAGGATGTTTCCAATCGATTGATTCAGATTTTGAGCGGCCAGGGGGATGACCCGCTGCAGGGCGATGGACCTGTCATACTGGCGGCGGATGATCTGGCTCCGAGTGAAACGGTTCAGCTTGATAAATCTAAAATACTTGCCTTTGTGACCCGTTATGGTTCAGCAAACTCCCACACGGCGATTTTGGCCCGGACGATGAATATTCCGGCCATTATCGGTGCGGATTTTCCCGGGGATTGCGAGGGAAAAACAGCGGTAGTGGATGGTACCACCGGCTGTCTTTATATTGAGCCGGAAGCGGAGTTCCTGCGTCAAATGGAAGAAAAACAGCAGAATGAGCAAAAAAAACGAGAACTGCTGCAAACTTTAAAAGGTAAAGAAGATGTTACACTGGGCGGAAAGAAAATCAATCTGTATGCCAATGTGGGAAATGTTTCGGATGTGATGACAGCTTTAAACAATGATGCGGCCGGCATCGGCTTGTTCCGAAGCGAGTTTTTATATCTGGAAAAGGACCATTATCCAACGGAGGAAGAGCAGTTCCAGGTGTATAAAACGGTGGCAGAAACCATGGCGGGTAAGAAGGTGATTATCCGAACTCTGGATATCGGTGCGGATAAGCAGATTGATTATTTTGATATGGAACCGGAAGAAAATCCGGCTATGGGCTATCGGGCGATTCGCATTTGCCTGGACAGGGAAGATGTATTTAAAACCCAACTTCGCGCCCTTTATCGTGCCAGCGCCTATGGCAATATTGCCATCATGTATCCGATGATTATTTCGGTGGATGAAGTTAAGAAGATTAAAGAAATTTCCGCCCATGTCCGGCAGGAGCTTTCCGAGGCAGGAGTGCCGATCGGTAATGTGGAAGAGGGCATTATGATTGAAACTCCGGCCGCTGCCATTATCAGTGATCTTCTGGCGGAAGAAGTGGATTTTTTCAGTATCGGGACCAATGATCTGTCTCAGTATACGCTGGCCATCGACCGACAGAATCCGAAGCTGGATACATTTTTTGATCCTCATCATCCGGCTATCTTACGGCTTCTTCAGATGGTGGCGGACAATGCCCACAAAGCCGGTATATGGGTCGGCATCTGTGGGGAGCTTGGTGCGGATTTATCGCTGACGGAAACCTTTATCCGGATGGGAATGGATGAGCTTTCTGTATCTCCGGCTATGGTACTGCCTGTGCGCCAGAAAATTCGGGAGACAACTTAAAGAAATCTCTTTTGCTCAAAGGATAAATATATTATAATTAGGTTTGAATAATGTACAGAAAGAGGAGATTATGATGAATAAAAGACAACAGGCCATAGAGCTTCTGGAAATTATACCGGAAAATAAACTGGATTACATTATTGCGTTTTTGCAGGGTGCAGCTATACCGGACAGACCGATGGAGGAAGGTATTCCGGAAAGTGAAGAATCGGCGGAGCTTCCTGATTCAGTACGGGGCCTGGAAAAATCTATGCAGACATTGTTCAGCGGCGATGCAATGCTGGAAGAACAGATGATGGATTTTTCTGAAATGGACGATGTTTATTCCGCTCTGGAAGATATGGCGCGGGCGGAGATCAACCTGTATCAGACAAAAGATAAAAAATAATACTCTTTCGCGCGAAGCTTACCCTGTACGCCTTCGGTGTGACGGAGCGCGCTCATGCGAAGCATATAACATGAGGTGTGCCTGAAAAGGTATGCTTTAGAATGTTCCTGTCCTGTGGGTCGATTTACAGTTTATTCACAGGGCAGGATTTTTTTAATATAAAAAACATATAAAACCTACTTGACAAATAGGAAATGAATGGATATAATACAAACATCACAGATAATCATAGTAAATTGATAGGAATATAGGAGGAAAGAAAAATGGCAAATATTTATAAGGGAACATTAGGACTGATCGGCAACACACCACTGGTGGAAGTAACAAATATTGAGAAAGCTTTGGGACTGGAAGCGACCATTCTTGTGAAACTTGAATATTTCAATCCGGCAGGAAGTGTTAAAGATCGAATTGCAAAGGCTATGATTGAAGATGCAGAAAAAAGAGGCGTTTTGAAAGAAGGTTCCGTAATTATTGAGCCAACCTCCGGTAACACCGGCATTGGTCTTGCAGCTATCGCTGCGGCAAAGGGCTATCGGATTATTCTGACCATGCCGGAAACAATGAGTATCGAGCGCAGAAATATTTTGAAAGCCTATGGTGCAGAGCTGGTTCTTACTGAGGGCGCCAAAGGTATGAAGGGCGCTATCGAAAAAGCAAGTGAACTGGCAAAGGAGATTCCAAACAGCTTTATTCCGGGACAGTTTGTAAATCCGGCCAATCCGGCGATTCATAAAGCAACAACAGGTCCTGAAATCTGGAATGATACTGACGGTAATGTGGATATTTTTATCGCCGGCGTAGGCACAGGCGGAACATTGACCGGTGTCGGTGAGTTTTTAAAATCCAAGAATCCGGATGTAAAGATTGTAGCTCTTGAACCGGCCAGCTCTCCAGTGCTCTCCGAAGGCAAAGGCGGCCCGCATAAAATCCAGGGTATCGGTGCTGGTTTTGTACCGGACGTACTGAACACAAAGATTTATGATGAGATTATTACCGTGGAAAATGAAGATGCTTTTGCTACAGGTAAGCTGATCGCAAAACATGAAGGTGTTCTGGTCGGCATTTCCTCCGGCGCTGCCTTATATGGAGCTATTCAGCTGGCAAAACGTCCGGAAAATAAAGGAAAAACAATTGTTGCCCTGCTTCCGGATACGGGAGACAGATACTACTCAACGCCATTATTTGCTGAATAAATCGGTTAAGGAACTTATTTGTGGAGGAGTATATGAAATTTTCAAAGAAAAGCAGGTATGGACTGATTGCACTCATTGATCTGGCCGTCAATTCAAAATACGAACAAGTGGCATTGAACAGTATTGCAGACAGAAATAACATTTCTCCACAATATCTGGAACAGGTATTTGCAAGTTTGCGCAGAGCCGGTATTGTCAAGAGTGTAAAAGGCTCTCAAGGCGGATATTTATTAAGTCGAAATGCGGATAAGATCACCGTGGCAAAGATTTTGGAGGCGCTGGAAGGGGATTATCATGTCGAAAGTGAGCCGTCTTCAACGGAAGGGGATTATTCGGAAATTTCAGAAACTGTCCAGGGGATGGTCATAAACAGGATTAATGAAGCAATGGATTATATTCTTCAAAATCTGACACTGGAAGATTTGGAGCAGAAATATCTGGATGATAAGAAATATGGCCAGCATATGTATTATATATAAAAAATAAGACGGAAGGGAACCGGAAGTTTTGGGTAAGAAAGTAGACTCAAACTTCCGGTTCTTTTCATTAACTGTGCAAAAGAATATCAGAAATGGGTACAATAATGACAGTTCATTACAAATTAGTTTTTATGCGGGAGGAAAATCATATGGAAAATAGAATTTTAACGAACACAGTCATTATTGCATTTCAAAGACATTTAATTGAACAAGAAAAAAGTGCGGCAACCGTGGAGAAATATCTTCGGGATGTGCGTGCTTTTTTTGCCTTTGCAGGGAAGTCAATAGTTGAAAAGGAATTGGTTATGGGATATAAGAACAGGCTGATGGAAAAAGGATATGCGGTACGCTCCATTAATTCCATGCTTGCCAGCCTGAACAGTTTACTGAGTTTTCTTGGATGGGAGGATTGTAAAGTAAAAAGTCTGAAAATGCAGCGGCAGACTTATTGCGCAGAGGAAAAGGAATTAACTAAGACAGAATATATGCGTTTGCTGGATGCATCTAAGAATCAGCTCCAGTTGAATTTGATCATGCAGACGATTTGCAGTACCGGAATTCGGATATCAGAATTGAGCTATTTTACAATAGAGGCCATAAGGCATGGTGAAATTGTAGTCAGTTGTAAAGGAAAGACAAGGACAATTCTTTTGCCGGGAAAGTTAAGAAAGCGATTACTGGATTATGCAGAAAAAAAGAAAATTCAGAAAGGGGTTATTTTTTGTACCAGAAGCGGCCGGGCTTTAAACCGGAGTAATATTTGGTTTCAAATGAAAAAGCTGTGTCAGGCTGCCGGGGTGAAACAAAGCAAGGTGTTTCCACACAATCTGCGAAAACTTTTTGCCCGCACCTTTTACAGAATTGAAAAGGATATAGCGAAACTGGCGGATCTTCTGGGACACAGCAGTATAAATACTACCCGAATCTATATTATGACGACCGGCACAGAGCATCGTCGGAAAATTGAACGATTGGGTCTTGTGGTGTGATTTTGCAGAAAAATAAAAAAACCACATAATTTCAATTATGTAGTGAGCTTCTGTCTGCCGACAAAATAACTTGATAAATTTTATACATAGAAAGGATATCATATTCAACCTGAAAAATCAATAAAGTATACATAAAAGTACATAAAAATGACCGAATATAAAACCGGGCATCATAAAAACACTCTTAATCTTATTTTTTAAAAATGTGAGAAAGAGTGTTGTTTTTTGTGTTCTAAATTCTGTAAATGAGAATCCGATTTCAATAATTTCGCAGAAATAATACTTTCTAAATTACATAATTGAAATTATGTTGTAGGGTTTCATGAGGCGGCGAGATGTCGGATGGAGGGCCGTGGATGACAGATAAGGAATTGAGGCGTCTAAGCCGGAGAGAATTACTGGAAATGCTCATTATGCAGATGGAAGAAAATGAAAAATTAAGCCAGGAGCTGGAAACGGCGCAGGAGATGCTTAGGAATAGAGAAATTGTTATTGAACGGGCTGGTTCCATTGCAGAAGCGGCGCTTGCTTTAAATGGTGTTTTTGAGGCGGCTCAGGCTGCGGCAGATCAGTATATGGAGAATATTAAAAGACAAGTTAAAAATAATAATATATGCCCGGAAACTCAAACTGACGGAGAGGAAGGACGGTATGAAAAATAAGAAAGAAATAGCATCCGAACTGCCGGACATTGAACAGCTCAGAGAGGAATTATACCGGGAACAGCATCACAGGCGTTATCACCAGGTGCTTCGAAGTACCGTTTATGCGCTTGTGGTAGTGTCGGCAGCAGCCGTGTTGATTGCCGTTTTGTTTTTACCGGTATTGCAGATTTATGGGAGTTCCATGGTCCCTACCTTGAAAGAGGGCAATATTGTCATTGCGGTTAAAGGAACCGAGTTCGAAGCCGGAGATTTGGTTTGCTTTTACTCAGGAAATAAACTTTTGGTCAAACGTTATATTGCAGGTCCGGGTCAATGGGTTGATATCGATAGTGATGGCGATGTGTATGTCGATGGCGAACTTTTGGATGAGCCCTATCTGACGGAAAAGGCATTGGGAGAGTGTGATATTAAATTACCTTATCAGGTGCCTGATGAGCGCATTTTTTGTTTGGGAGACCATCGAAGCACTTCGGTGGATTCCCGGAGCACGGCGGTAGGCTGTGTGGCCGACGAACAAATCGTTGGGAAAATTATCTTTCGGGTCTGGCCTTTGGCTGACTTTGGGACAGTGAAATAGAGAGGGTGATGGTGAGTATGAAAAATGAAACATTAAAGAAAGTCAATGAATATGCAAAAGCGCATCAACAGCAGAAAAAATGGAAAATGATCATGATGTGTCTGGCCGTCATAGTGGTATGTTGTACCGCTTATGTGTTGATTCTTCCTGCGGTCACTCTGGAAAAACAATCGTGTAAAATTCCTGAACATACCCACAGCGGGAAATGTTATGCCCAGGGAGACGACAATGCCAAAAAAACCATGATTTGTTCTGCTGAAAGTCTGAATCTACATAAGCATACGAATGGCTGCTATGACAGTGAGGGAAAATTAATCTGTGGTTATTCAGACTTTGTTGTGCATACGCATGATTCATCTTGTTATGACGAGGAGGGGAACCTTTTGTGTCCGCTTTCTGAGATTAAAGTTCATGCACACACAGACAGTTGTTATGCTGTTACAGAGAATGTATCGGAATCCCAGGCACATGTACATACAGATGAATGTTATACCGCACAGCGGGGAGAGTTAGTCTGTCCGATTCAGGAAGGTGACGGGCATACCCACAGTGAGGAAGCAGGCTGTTACGATGAGAACGGTGAACTGGTCTGTCCAATGGAAGAAAGTGACGGACATTGGCATACGGATGATTGTTATAACTGGGAAAAAGTTCTGATCTGCGGGCTTTCTGACGAGCCGACAGTAGTTGAACCGGCAGAGCCCCAATTAATATGCGGAAAAGATGAAATTATTCTTCATGAGCATACACCAGAATGCTTTGATGGAAATGGGCAGCCGATCTGCGGCAAAACGGAAGTACTGGAACATGTTCATGGAGAGAGCTGTTTCCAGAAGAAAGAAATGCCGGCAGATAAGGGTACACTGATATGTACACAGGAGGAACATACCCATTCCGAAGAATGTAAAGTTTCCGTTTCTCTGAATGAGAAAGAACAGGCTCAGGTGGATGAAGTCATTGCATTGATTGATGCTTTGCCTGATCAGAAGGAAATAGAAAACACTCTGACCGCATTTGAGGATGCGGATGATACAGAAGGTTACGATGGGTATTTGAGTGAACTTCGGATCAGGGCAATGGCTGCTCATAATGCCTATGAAGCATTGACGGATGACCAGAAGCTTTACGTCACCAATGCAGACAGGTTGAAAGCATTGGAATGGCTATGGAGTATGCAGACAGTGGAAACAGACGCTACTGTACTGAATGGAGATTATGCCTATGTTGCCAGAATTGCAGTTAGCAGCATTGCCGATGGTGTGACGCCTTGGGATGCGAATGATGAACCGGGCAATGATTCAGGGGTAGGAAATAAAATTGTTCGTACTTTTGATACATTGACCTATAACTTTAATGTTGCAATAGACACCTATGGAACAGATAAAACCTATACGGAGGCCAGAGTCAGACTGGAATTTGTTCTGCCGCTGACAGAGGATCAGGCTTGTTTTGATCAGGCGGCTATGGCCTGGATGGATATGACATCCGGTTATGAACCGAAGCTGACGACGGAAACACGCGAGATTGGCGGTGAACAAATCCAGTGTCAGGTGTTGACCTGCTATAAGCATTTGCTCCCTTCCGGAACGCATAGTACGGCAGCTCCGGGTGAATTTGGCGAGAATGTAACTGTAAATGTCAAGTCGATGAAAAATGGAGATACATTTGCACCGATTTTCAGCGCTGCAATGGAATATAACACCTGGGATGGGGAGTGTACGGAACATGCGCAGGTGGAAAAGAAAACCATTGTTGCCGATGAAATCAAAGTCTCCGCTACTCCGAAATATAATATTAAGATTGACGGCCAATCAAGCTATAAAAGTACCTTTGATTTTAATACAGGAAATGAGAAGGCTCCTAACCAGGGAATTGGCCAGGTGAGCGGACGCGTAATGAAGATGGGGGTCATCCTTCAGCTGTACAACGATAATGCTTCCAAGGGGATAAAGGGAATTGAATTGCCGGACGGAAGTCCGATTACCTTTGATATTGAAGTGGGGTCCCAATACACCATCAATACAGATAATTCACCTTCCGGAAAGCCGCAGGGTACGAAGGTAGATACAAGCGATGTTTATACCCCGCTTTTATGGAGCTGTGACGGCAATCTCTGGACAACCTCTGGAGAAAAAAACAGTGATGATCGTGTCCTTTATGAGCCTTACGGCTGTGCCCAGAATATGGCGCCTTATAACAGAGGTGGCGGAGAAAATGCATGCAATGATGGCGGTGAGTGGAAAGCAACTCAGGAGGGCACGACCATTCATGTGACTGTATCCGGTTATCAGATTGATGTGGATAAAATGCCAATCAGGAATGCAGATGAAGGCGATATTTATTATGGTACTAATTTGGGGATCGGCTGTTTTTCTGCCGGTGAATTTTGGATCGTACAGCCATTTAATGAGTTGAATAGTAACAGCCAGGAACCGAATTATGATATTGTAAATACTTATGGTCCCGGCGCTTTTACGACTTTTGTAAATGCAATGAACATGAAAGCCACAACAGTCAGTGGGAAGATCTTTCAGGATACGGAAGGCACAAATGATGCACAGACAAAAACTGACGATGACAGTATTTCACGGACGTTGGAATTGGTTTTACCGGGAAATCTGCAGAACAGGGTGCGCTATGCAAGCTTTACTGATATGCAAAAACAGGGCGTTGGTGTTACCAGTAACCGTGACGGCCGGGATTTTGCAACTCCGGGAACGGAGCTGTATTTGATGGGAGGTTTTAGCTATACCCCGCAGAACGAAGAGGAAAATATCCTTTACTGGGGAACTAATCTGACGAAGTTCTATGGCAGCGCATTTGAATTAGGTGAAGGCGCAGTAAATGGCAGCACAGGCGGCGCCAGCGCAAAAATGACGGTTCTTTATGCCACAAAACCGGATGGTAAGGACTGGAAAGACGATAATGAGCTGTTGAATACTTATGAAGATGCTCTGGTATTTTATAAATCTCTGTCTGCTATTCCGGAAGGACATCTGTGTGTGGGACTTCTCTATTGTTTCCAAGGTCCTGGTCCTTTAAATGCGAGAGACCCTTATTATATGGGATATGTTCCCGCAAAGGTACGGAGTGATATGAGCCTGGCCGGAAATACCTATATGCTGGCTTCCACATCGCGTATGTGGACAAAGTCCATGTTTGAAAATGCGGGAAAAACAGTGGCTGATGTTCCGGACTGGACAGATACAAGCACAAAGCTGAACAGTTTTCCGTCAGGTTTTTACAAAAGCGGCAATATCACCGATTCTACCTGGTATACAAAGGAAACCTATGCTGCTGACGGAAGCGGAGCTCTTGGAACCCACAACTCAGACTGGTCCCATTGGGGTGATACCCTGTTGGTCATCGGTTATAAAACAGGTATTACCAAGAATCTGGCCCAGTACAGCGGGGATGTGGAAAAGAATACCTACAACCTGGATGCTCATCAACGTGTAGCAGACTTTGTCCTGCAGCCAAGAACCTACTTTGATCAGGGCGAAAACAATGAGTCAATAAAAACCACAGTTACTATTGTGGACACTTTGCCGAAACATCTGACTTACATAGGCGGTTCAGCATATTATGGAGGCACCTATTACCAGGATTCAGTCGATGGCGGAACTCAGGGACGTGTAGAGAATGGTAAACTGTTGGAACCAGAGGTCAAAAAGAACAGTGACGGTACGACCACTCTGACGTGGAGGATTGAAAATGTATATGTGGGAGAAGAATTGCCGCCTATTTACTATTCGACCTACATCGGAAATCGGTCCGTCGGTATGGATGTGCCGACAGGTACTACGAATCTTTTGACTAAAGTGCATATTTCTGCGACCCATGATTTGCGGGAGCCATCGAAAGATAATGGTAACTATGCTGAGTCCGGAATTGCTGTAACCCGCGGTTCAGCCAGTGCTTATGGCAAATATGTAAAACAGACGATTGTAGAGCCGGATGGACAGATTGATTATGTGGTTTATTATGATAACAATTCTGCTACTACAGTAGAGCCGGTACTTATGGATACGATGCCGTACAATGGAAGTTTAGGAAGTACATTTACAGGAGAGTATACCATATCGTCATTCCAGATTGAAAAGGATCTCTGCAAATTGGATAATTTACAATTATATTACACCATGGATGAAAAGTATAAAGATAAGACATTAAAGAATCTGCAGGAGAACCAGGAGAATCCTATTGGAGAATGGACGCAGGCTACCATTGAAGCGGACGGTACAGTTCCGGCACTGATCAATCAAAAGCCGGTGGCATGGGTTGTGTATGGTCGATTGGAGAACGGAGAGAGTATTGCGGTTGATTATTCAATCAAACTGGCACCGGAGACAGAAGTCACTTCGAAAAACAAGTATATTAATACATTTTCCAGCGGTGGTTCCACCATTACAACAACTACTATCACTGTGGATCGCAGTCTGGAAGGTCTCACCTGGATGGATGACAGTAAAGATGGTATTCAGAACGAGGAAACCGGACGACGTATTTCCGGTGTAAAAGTTACACTTCTGAAACTTAAAACCGGCGGCGATCCGTACAATGAAAGTCATTATGTGCCATATCATTATCAGGGGGATTCAAGCAAACCGGAGGTTACGATTGAAACCGGCCAGCAGATCAGTGTGAGGGCTTCGGATGGAAAAGAAGCTGTGGGTTACGAGCAGGGACGTTATAAGTTTAATGGCCTGCCAGCAGGGACTTTTGCTGTAAGATTTGAGGATGGCAGTCATAAGATATCTCCGTTGATTGCATCGCCGGATAATCAGGGCAGCGATGACACATTGGATTCGGATGGTAAGGCTGTTTATTCTGCCGATAAAACCTGTCTGGAGAAGACAGTCATTCTGAAGCTTGAATTGCCTACGGCGGAAGAAATGCAGATGAAAAATATTACAGAATATAACTCAGACTGTAATGATAGTGGTTTCTATGAGAGAGGTCATGAACTTCCGGAAACCGGCGGCATCGGAAATGGGTTATATACTTTCATCGGTATGGGTCTTATAGCAGCGTCAATGGGATGCTATATATGTCAGCGGAGAAAAAGGAATATATGAATGTTTCTGTAAATTTCCGATATGTAGATGATTTTATGAAAAAAGAGAGAGGGAGGATATTATGAAACAAGTTATGAAACAAAAACAGAAAATTGTCTGTCTGTTGTTGGCTCTGGTCATGGCCTTTGCTATGGCGGTCACTGCTTTTGCAGATGGAACTGGTACGATTACGATTGAAAATGCCACTGACGGCAATACCTACAAGATTT
>CABRLU010000047.1 GCA_902471845.1 uncultured Lachnospiraceae bacterium
AAGCCGCCGTATGCGGTTTATTTCCAGGGCGGCATTACCTGGTATCACTCCAAATACGGAATTATGATGTCTCTGGAGAAGCTTGTAGAGGCCGGTATCGTGGACAAATCACAAATTATTCATAGATTTTAAGTATACAAGGTACACAATTTATGGTAGTATAAATTAGTGTACCTGTTTATATTTATGTAAAGCAATCGCCTGAATCTTAGATGAAAGGTGATGCATATGCAAGTAAAAAAACCATTGATTCATGAGATGGCGGAACAGGAACGTCCCAGAGAAAAATTTGAGCTTTATGGCGCGGATAAGATGTCCGATGCCGAATTGCTGGCGCTTATTTTACGCACAGGTTCCCGAAGCTTAAGCGCGGTGGCACTGGCCGAAGAAATACTGAATCTGAACCTTCCCGGTTCCGGATTGGAAAAGCTGTACCACTTATCGAAAAAGGACCTGATGGAGATTCATGGTGTCGGCCGGGTCAAAGCTATAGAGATTCTCGCCCTGTGCGAGTTATCTGTCCGCTTATCGAAGCTTACATCCCGGGAGCAGCTGTCCTTTAGTTCGCCCGCATCGATTGCCAGGTATTATATGGCAGAATTTCGTTCCTATCGGCAGGAGCATTTGATGATGATGCTTCTTGATTCGAAAAATCATCTGGTCGGTGAACGGCTCATTTCCAAAGGAACGATCAATGCTTCGATGGCAGAACCGAGGGATATTTTTGGAGAAGCTCTTCGGGCAGGCGCTTTCTCGATCATATTGATACATAATCATCCAAGCGGCGACACCACACCCAGTACGGCAGATTTAACAGTAACTAAAAGAATTCTCGAAGCCGGGGAATTACTGGGAATACGTTTACTGGACCACATTATTGTGGCCGGTGATAAATATATAAGTTTGAAGGCCGAAGGTTATATGACACCGTCGGCTTTATGAAAGGAGAATCCTATGGCTGTACAGAAATATGGTCTGGATTTAGGAACAGGAACGATTAAAATTTATAAAGAAGGTCAGGGAATGGTGCTGAAAGAAAAAAATATGATCGCCATTCGACGCAAAACGGAGATGGTAGCCTTCGGTGACGAAGCTTATGCCATGTACGAACGGGCGCCGGAGAACATCCATGTATACGGCCCTGTAAAGAACGGTGTTATTGCCGGCCTTCACGATATGAAGATTTTACTGGATCTATTTTTAAGAAAGATTAAATGTACCAACGGTTTTATACGAAGTAATGAATTCTATTTTGCCGTGCCTTCCGATATTACGGAGGTAGAGAAGCGTGCCTTCTTTGATCTGGCGATGGGCTCCGAATTCAAGACCAAGGACCTTTATATTGTAGAAAAGCCGGTGGCGACAGCCCTCGGCGAAGCCATTGATGTCCTTCATACTCCGGGAATCATGGTCATTGATTTTGGCGCGGACACGGTGGAGATCTCCGTATTAGCTCTCGGGGGTATCGTATCAAGCCGTCTGTTAAAAATCGGCGGAAATGCTATGAATGAAGCAATCTGCGAAGCTGTTAAACAAAAATATAATCTACTGATCGGCATGAAAACAGCAGAGAATCTGAAGCTGGAACTGGGTTCTGCGTTGAATACGGTCCAATCCTTTAAAAAAGTCCTCGGACGGGATTTGATTTCCGGACTTCCGGCCGAAGTAAAGATTGAGTCCCAGGTTGTCTGTCAGCCGATTCAGGAACTGTTGGTTCAGGTCGTCCGCACGGCCAGAAATCTGTTTGAGCACACGTCTCCGGAGGTGCTGCGTTCGATTCTCAATCTTGGAGTTTTAGTTACAGGAGAGGGCAGCCGCCTTACAAACCTGGAAATGTACCTGGAAAAAGCTTTGACAGTTCCGGTCATTATGTCAGATGTCCCGGACCAGAGTGTCATTCAGGGCCTGGGAGTCGTTATGGCTGATGAAAAGCTGCGGAAACTGGCTTTTTCTGTTAAAGAAGCAATATTTAGTTAAAGAAGGTTAAACCTATGAATAAAAACAAAAGAAAACAGATGAAGCCGAGGTATGTGCTGTGGCTCATCATCGCCCTTTGTCTGGTTTTTATTGGTGTCAGTTTGAAGAATAATGGAGAAAAACTCAGTATCCAGAACGGTATCAGTTCTTTTGTCCTGCCGATGGAAAAGGGGTTGAACAGCGTTGGACAATGGATTGGCGAGAGACGGGAACACAGCCGCTCCGTCAACGACCTGCTGGCTGAGAACGAGGAATTAAAGCAGCAGATTGATCAGTTGAATACAAAGATTTCTTCTATGGAAAACAATCTGTCCGAACTTGAAGCTCTTCGTGAGCTTCTGAAAATGAAAGAAGTCTATCCGGATTATGATATGGTCGGAGCCCGGATCATCAGTAAAGATGCCGGGAATTGGTACAACAACTTCATTATCGATAAAGGAAGTAATGACGGAATCAAAAAGGATATGAATGTTATATACGATAATGGTCTCGTCGGTATTGTTTCCGATGTTTCCGCAAATAATGCTACCGTACGGGCAATCATTGATGATACGAGCAGTGTGAGCGGCATGCTGTCGAAATCCACCGAATTATGTATTGTCAACGGTGATCTGAAACTCTATCAGGAGGGACTTCTTGATGTTGAAATGATTTCAAAAGATGCCCAGATTGCCGCAGGTGATGAAGTCGTGACCTCTTATATCAGTGATAAATATCTGCCGGGACTTGTTATTGGCTATATCAGTGATGTGTCTATGGATAGTTCTAATTTATCCCAGAATGCACATATTACACCGAAGGTCAGTTTTGATAATATTACAAATGTTATGGTGATCACTCAGCTTAAAGCCGACCTGGTGGCTTCGGAATCAGAAGAGGAGGAGTCTTAACATGCGGCGACTGATATTTTATGCTGCTATGATATTCGTAGTATATTTCCTTCAAATCGGGGTTTTTACCCATCTGACTCTGGGCGGCATCGTACCGAATCTGCTTATCATCTGTACGGTATCGATCGGGATGATTCGCGGAAAAAAAGAAGGGTGTCTGATCGGGTTCTTTTTTGGTATCCTGATGGACGCTCTGTTTACCATGTACTTCGGATTTTATGCACTGACACTTTCAGTCATCGGCTACATGGCCGGCTATGTTCAGCAGATTTTTTATGAGGAAGATATGACACTGCCCATTGTGATAATCGGCATCGGTGACCTGCTTTACAACGTGGTCATCTATCTGGCCAGTTTTCTGACACGGGGACGAATGGATTTTTTCTTCTATTTCCGTAAGATTATTCTTCCGGAAATGATTTACACATTGATTCTGGCTGTTTTTCTGTATCGGATAATCAGCTGGATGAATAAAAAGATTGAGATAAAAGGAAGTGAAAACCGTATTGATTAAAAAGATATTAAACTTCATTTCAGATCTGACAAAATCAAGAATCTTTGTAATCGGTGCATTTTTTGCATTTCTTTTTGCCTTGCTTATTCACAAGGTTTTTGTACTGCAGGTTATCGAGGGAGAAAGCTATCTGGAAAGCTTTACATACCGCATACAGAAAGAAACGGAACTGCCGAGTTCCAGAGGAACGATTTATGACCGGAACGGAAAGATTCTGGCATACAACCGTCTGGCCAATTCGGTGACGATTGAGGACAGTTCTTTGCTGAAAACCAATGCCGAAAAGAACGAAATGATTCTTCGGCTGATTCAATTAATTGAAGGTTCCGGTTATGAAGCAATTTACAATATACCTATCCGTCTTTATGACGACGGAACGATGGAATTTACTTCCAGCGGCAACAGTCGTCTGCGCTTTATAAGAAATGTTTATGGTAAAGACAATATCGATCAGCTCTCCGAAGAACAGAAAAATGTCACAGTGGAAGATCTGTTCGACTATATGTGCCATGGTGATGACAGCACCTCCATGTTTGGCATTGATGATTCCTATTCTACGGAAGATGCATTGAAAATTGCGGCTATCCGTTATGAGCTTTTTATGAAGCGTTATGAACAATATTTGTCTGTTACCGTTACTTCGGACGTCAGTGACACTCTCGTGGCAAAAATCAAAGAAAACACCGCGGAGCTTCCCGGAGTAACCATTGAACAGGACTATGTGCGTCAATATGAAAACAGTAAGTACTTTTCAAATATAACCGGTTACTGCGGTGAGATTTCAGAAGATGAGCTGGAAGAGTACCGTCAGGCCGGGATCGACACTTATACCTCCGGGGATATTGTCGGAAAGACAGACCTTGAAAAATCCTTTGAGGATGAACTTCATGGCGAAAAGGGAAAACAGACAGTTTACGTGGACAGTCTCGGAAGCATTCTTGAAGTCGCGGAACGCGTCGAATCTTCGCCGGGAAACAATCTGTATCTGACGATTGATAAGGATTATCAGATTCAGGCTTATAATTTGCTGGAAGAGGAGATCGCCGGTATCGTTCTGCAAAAACTTTCCAGCGACGGCAATGATGGTATTAATATTAATGAAGTTTACGCAGCTTTTATAAAAAATGGTATTATTGATCTGGACCGGATGAAGGACAAGGGAGCCTCCGACCTGGAAAAATACATCTATTCCATGTATGAATCCCAGGAGAGCAGTCGATTTGAAACGATTCGCCATCTGCTCGACGGAACAAATATGAATTCATATAATGGATGTTCTGAAGAAGAACGGGAATATATTGAACTTATCGAAAATATAATTACTAATAATGGTATTTTGGATACATCCAAATTGTCCTCGGATGATGAGACAAGTCAGTTGTGGGCAACAGGCAATACAAGTCTTTATGAGTATCTCCATTATGCCATTGGAAAAGATGCCATTCAGGTATCCGCATTGGAAATTTCCGATACTTTCCTGGACTCTAATCAAATCTATGCAGCTTTGACCGAGTTTATTCTGCTGGAACTGGATGGAAACAACAGTTTTTCAAAAATTGTTTACTGTGCTATGCTGAATCAGGGGATGATCAGTGGCCAGCAGATTTGTGAGTTATTATATGAGCAGGGAGTTCTTGAAAAGGATGCGGATTATGATAATCTGGTCAACAATGTGACTGATGCTTATGCATTTATATACAATAAAATAAAAAATCTGGAGATCACTCCGGATATGCTGGCTCTGGATCCATGTTCCGGTTCTCTTGTGGTCACAGACCCGAAAACCGGCGAAGTCCTCGCCCTTGCATCCTATCCGAGCTATGATGCAAACCGGATCGGTGACGCCAGTTATTTTGCATCCCTTTTGGAAAATGAATCGCTTCCACTGTATAATCGGGCGATGCTGCAAAAAACGGCACCCGGTTCCACCTTCAAAATGATTACGGCAGCAGCGGGTCTGGAAGAAGGTGTGATCACACCGGATAGTTATATTACTGACTTGATTGTCTTTGATAAAGTAGGTACTCCGGCCAGCTGCTGGTCAACTCAGTTCAGCCATGGTTCCATTGAAGTCACGGAGGCTATCAAAGAATCCTGTAACTATTTCTTTTATGAAGTGGGATATCGTCTCGGCATTGATTCTAATGGCTACTATAACTCCGAGTATGGTATCCAGAGACTTCGGAAATATATGGCCCTGTTTGGTCTGGACCGTACTTCCGGTATTGAACTGGATGAAGCAGACCCGAATATGTCCGATATGGACCCGGTTCTTTCAGCCATTGGCCAGGCACGAAACAGTTATACACCGTCTCAGCTGGCCCGCTACATTACGGCAGTGGCCAGTAAAGGGGATTTATATAATTTATCGATTCTGGATAAACTGACTGATCCAAATGACCAGTTGATTGAAGACTACACGCCGGAGATTATCGACCACATTGACTTTAAAGAGTCCACATGGAATTCGATTTTCAATGGTATGTATAAAGTTATCGGAAATTCATCATTCTATTCCATATTTTCCGGATTAGACGTGGAAGTTGCCGGTAAATCAGGTACCGCCCAGGAAAATGCCCTGAGACCGGACCATGGCCTTTTTGTTTCCTTTGCACCGTTTGATGACCCGGAGGTTACAGTGACGGTCGTTTTACCTTATGGTTATGGTTCCTACAACTCAGGAAGTGTGGCAAAAAATATGCTTTCCTACGTTTTCCATCAGAATGAAGCTACCGATGGCAAACGTCAGGCCGCAAATGTCGAAGGCAACACGGTTTCCGATTAATGCCTGAACATCAAAATACCAATGATAACCTGTGAGAAGCTTCAACATCGGGAAATTCATTGGAGGGAATTGATATGAGCGAAGTCATCGTTGTTACATCCGGAAAAGGCGGCGTGGGAAAAACCACATCGACAGCAAACATAGGAATGGGGCTTGCCCAGATGGACAAGCGTGTCGTTATGATTGATACGGATATTGGTCTTCGAAACCTGGATGTTATTCTGGGCCTTGAAAATCGAATCATCTACAATCTTGTTGATGTCATTGAAGGCACCTGCCGTCTGAAGCAGGCACTCATTCGGGATAAACGTTACCCGGGGCTGTTTTTGTTGCCCTCAGCCCAGACCCGGGATAAGAGCAGTGTCTCCCCGGAGCAGATGAAAAAGCTGGTAGAGCAGATGCGGGAGGATTTCGATTATATTATTCTGGACTGTCCGGCAGGTATAGAGCAGGGCTTTCAGAATGCCATTGCCGGAGCCGACAGGGCACTCATCGTGACCACGCCGGAGGTGGCAGCCATTCGGGATGCCGACCGAATCATCGGACTTTTAGAATCTCAGCAAATTGGGCGTATGGACCTGATCGTCAATCGTCTCCGTTTTGATATGATTCGAAGCGGCGAAATGATGTCGCTGGAAGACATTATGGATATTTTATCTGTTGATCTGATTGGAGCCGTACCAGATGACGAAAATGTGGTCGTATCTACCAACCAGGGCGAACCCCTTGTTGGAAGAAACACCATGGCCGGACAGGCCTATGCCAACATTTGCCTCAGGCTGACGGGACAGGAAGTTCCATTACTGGCAGAACGCTATCAGGCCGGATGGTTTCGTCGTTTGACACGATTCCTCGTGAGAGGGTAGGTGAGAATATATATGGGATGGTTTTTTGGATTACGCAGGAAAAAAAAGAAGGGTTCCGGTGCTGTCGCCAAACAGCGTCTCAAAACATTGCTCATTTCCGACAGAGCGGACTGTTCCGCTGATCTGATCAATGGAATTAAAGGGGATATCGGACTTACCCTTTCAAAATACATGGAAGTGGATGTGGATCATATGGAGGTCAACATCCTTCAGAGTGAAAGGGCGCTCCGAAGCGACGGCTCCATGCTGCTCGTTGCCCGGATACCTTTTAAAGAAATAAACAAGGTGATTTGTTAATGAACTTATATGAAGATAAATTTCGTTTTTTAAATTACAATTTAAAAAAATACAACTGGCGTCTGCTGCTTCTTGTCATAGCAGCAACAACCCTCGGGCTTTTTGTTATTGAGAGTGCCGCGGATGGCTATGCCAGGAAACAGCTTTTGGGTATGATAGCCGGGTTGATCGCACTGGTGATCGTCTCCTTTATCGACTATAATTTTATCTTAAAATTCCAGTGGCCGATTTATCTTATGGCCGTTGTAATGCTTACGGCTGTTTTATTTTTCGGGGTCAATGTCAATGGAGCCAGACGCTGGTTTTCACTCGGCTCCTTTGGTACATTTCAGCCAAGTGAATTTGCCAAAATTATGATGATTATTGTACTGACCCGTCTGATCGTGGATCACCGGGATCAGATCAGCCAGTTGAAATCTCTGATCATGATTGGTATTATTTATATTATTCCTGTATTTTTAATTTATAAGGAACCGAATATGTCCACCACACTGGTGTTCTTATTCATTTTTGTCATGATGATTTTTTGCGGTGGATTGAGCTATCGTTTCATTGGAAGAGTTTGTCTGTTTGCAGTACCGATACTCGGCTTTCTCGTCTGGTATATCCAGCAGCCTTTTCAGATATTGCTCCACGGCTACCAGCTGAATCGTATTCTGGCATTCCTTAATCCTTCCGAATATCAGCAGACGACGGCGAATCAGCAGTACAATTCCGTTATGGCTATCGGCTCCGGAATGATTACCGGAAAGGGGCTGAATAATAATACAATCACGTCTGTAAAGGGCGGTAATTTCATATCGGAGCAGCAGACAGACTTTATCTTCTCCGTCATCGGAGAGGAACTTGGCTTTATTGGAAGCTGTATAACCATTTTACTTCTGGCAGCCATTGTCTTTGAATGTCTGAAAGTTGCAAAAAATGCATCCAATATGAGCGGACGATTGATTGCCTGCGGTGTGGCTTCCATGATTGCTTTCCAGTCATTTGTCAACATTGGTGTGGCTACCAATCTGCTTCCGAACACGGGACTGCCGCTGCCCTTTATCAGCTATGGTTTAAGTGCCCTGCTGGCTAATATGGTCGGTATCGGGCTTGTTATTAATATTGATTTGCAGAAAGGCAGGAGGTAGATTATATGAACATTGGATTCGTTGCAAATGAAAGCAAAAAAAAGCTGATACAGAATTTCTGTATTGCATATCGCGCCATACTTGCGAAGCATGAACTTTTTGCTACGGGAACCACCGGCCGGTTGATTGAGGAAGTTACAAATCTGACCGTACACAAATATCTGGCGGGAACTCTCGGCGGCGAGCAGCAGATGGGCGCTCAGATTGAAAATAACGATATCGATCTGGTTATATTCATGCGGGATCCGTCCCAGACTTCCGGTATGACCGACGTACATACCCTTGTCCGGCTGTGCGACAATCACAACATTCCGCTGGCTACCAATCTGGCCACCGCTGAACTTCTGATCAAGGCACTGGATCGGGGAGATTTGGACTGGCGCGAATTTTACAAATGATTTTAAACAGGTGATAATAATATGAAGAAAATCAAGACAGGCGCAATATGCCTTTTGACAATAAGTCTTCTGACTGGTTGTTCTCAGTCAGCGCCATTGATTAAATCCTATACGGATACGGCACTAAACAGTAAAAGTCTGATCATTAATACTTCTACAGAAAATGCTTACACATTTTTCGCTGAGAATCTGGCTGTTTTTCCTAAAAATACAAGTTCTGTCAGCAGTACAGATAATACAGGCGAGACCGATGAAGCACAAACCGATACATCGGAATCTGAAACGGACGAAACCAAAAAAACGTCTCCCGGTTCTGAAACCGAACCAGAAACAGAGACGATTGATGAAACATCCGAAAGTGTCATAGAAGATGAAGACATTGATGCAAAAACCGGTTTGATTGCCGGAAAAGATACCTTAAGTAATATTTACGGAAAAAATATTTATGACCGGGTTTATCCGGCCAGTGTCACTAAGATCATGACGGCTCTGATCACCATGGAGAAAGCTGACTTTAATGAAACCGTTGTTTTTACCGAGGACATGGTTGTTAATGACTATGGAGCAAAGCTGTGCGGTTTTGAGATTGGAGATCAACTGACCGTAGAGCAGCTTTTTCATGGCCTTCTGGTATATAGCGGTAATGATGCCGCAAACGCTCTTGCAATCCATATTGCCGGAAGTGTTGAGGCTTTTGCAGATATGATGAATGAAGAAGCGAAAAAACTCGGCTGCGTGGATACCCATTTTGTCAATCCAAGCGGACTTCACGACAGTGATCACTATACCAGTGCCTATGACTTATATTTAATCTTTGACAAGTGTTTAGAGTATGACGCTTTTCAGGAAACAATCCGACAGAATTCTTATCACTTAAGTTATAAAGACGCCAGCGGCGAAACCGTAGATGCGGTCTATAATACAACCAATCAATACTTCCTTGACTATTACGATTATCCGGATAGTGTCCGGGTACTTGGCGGCAAGACAGGAACCACCGACGAGGCCGGATGCTGTCTTATTCTCTACGAGGTGGACAATAAAAATCAGGGATACATTTCGGTTATTTTAGGAGCTTCCGACAGCGATGAACTGTATTCAGAAATGAATATCCTATTGAATAAAATTCCGAAATAGAGATTGAATTTTCAGTCAGCTTATACTATAATAAGTATAAGCTTATTACACGAATAAGACGAGGGCATATAGAGGAGGAGAACAAAATGATACAGATTATTTCAGGTGTAAAAGGTAAGGGTAAAACAAAATACTTAATCCAGAAAGCCAATGAAGAAGTTAAAAATGCAAATGGTAATGTGGTATATCTGGATAAAAACAACAAACATATGTATGAATTGAGCAACAAGATTCGTTTGATCAATTTGAGTGAATATCCATTGGATACATATGATGCGTTTTTAGGTTTTATCTGTGGTCTTATTTCTCAGGATCATGATTTGGAGGCTATGTATCTGGATAGCTTTTTAACCATTTCTTCCGTATCGGATGAATATATTGGCTTTGTTCTTTCCAAATTGAAAGATATTTCTTCCAGATTCAATATTAATTTCGTCATCAGCATTTCCGTAGATGCTGAACATTTACCTGACGACTTTAAAGACGATATTATTATCTCTTTATAAAACATGTGAAAAAGGGACTTGAACCAGACGGTTGAAGTCCCTTTTTTTCATTTATTCCTCTATTCCTCGGCCTTAAGTTTCCAGAAAAGCACCAAAGAGTAGATACCTGCAATGCCGACAACTGCAAAAATAATGCGGGTGATCATGGACATATTTCCAAATATAACGGATATAAGGTCCAGATTAAAAAAGCCGATCAGTCCCCAGTTAACAGCGCCTATAATGATTAAAATCAGGCAAACGACGTCCAGCCAGTTCCTTTCCATATGATTCCACCTCCTGTTTTTCTCTCTCTAGTATTTACGAATTTTTTGTGAAATATACCTGAAAAAACAATTTAGACTTTAAATCTATCGCAAAAACATATATAATATTATGATATGGGCAGAGATTACTTATACTATAAATATTCAGATTTTTTAAAAAAACATTATTTGGCAAAAGTTTACAAGCTTCCGGTAAATCTTCCGGTAACCTGTCCAAACCGTGTGAATGGACAGGGCTGCAGCTTTTGTGCGGAATCCGGCACCGGTTTTGAAGCCATGTCTTCAGAAATTTCTGTGACAGAACAGCTTATAAAAACACAGGAATATATTCGCAGGCGCTACAAAGCACAGAAATTTATTGCGTATTTTCAGAACTATACGAATACGTATCTGCCGTCAGGAAAACTCCGGGAATATATGGAAGAAGCAGCAAAATTGCCGGACATTGTCGAGATTGCCATATCCACCCGCCCGGACTGTATTCGCGAGGATTATCTGGACATGATGGAAGAGATCGCGGCTGCCTATAATATTTCTATCGGCATCGAACTCGGTCTCCAGACGGCAAATTATCACACATTAAAAGATATACGCCGCGGGCACGGGCTGGCTGAATATCTGGATGCCTGTCTTCGAATTCAGAAAAGGGATTTTCTTTTATGTACCCATGTTATTCTGAATCTGCCGGGGGATACTCTGGATGATGTGATCGAAACAGGAAAAATCATCTCTATTATGGGAAATCACCTTGTAAAGGCGCATTCACTCTATATTGCCCGTGAAACAGAGATGGCTCATCTGTTTGAAAATGGCCGGCTGACGATAGGTTCAAAGGAAGATTACTTTCTGAGACTTCAGACATTTCTTGAATACCTTTCGCCGGATATTGCTGTGGAACGTCTGTTTAGCCGTATTCCGGAGGAAGATGCCCTGTTTTCCAACTGGCAGACAAGCTGGTGGAAACTCCAGGATGAATTTTTAGCTCATATGGAAGCACATAAAAGCTTTCAGGGCAAACGATATGACTATAGGAACGGCCCCGCATTAAAGATTTTTGACGGCCGTTAGAGGGATATATTATGGAAAATAACCGTAAAAGTTTTAAATTTCAATTAAATATCGGTTTTATTGTTTTTATGATTCTTTTCGTTTACCTGACGATCACTATCGTCGCTAATCTGATGAAGGACAGAATTTCCGTATGCCGCGTGGAAGAAGGTCAAATTGTCAACAGTGCATCTTTTACCGGTGTATGTATCCGTGATGAAGAAGTTGTCAATGCTTCCGGAAACGGCTATATTAATTTCTATGTCGGAGAAGGCGATAAAGTAGCCAGTGCAGGGAATATTTATCTGCTGAGCAGCAATCCGCCTCAAAACAGCGGTACCCAGGACTCTGAAAATACAGCATTCAGTGCTTCGGCCTACAGTGATATCCGCGACCAGATCACGGTGTTTTCTAAAAATTATACGGATAGTCAGTTTTCCCAGGTTTATTCCCTGGGCTATAATCTGCAGAGCCTTTCCACAGAAATGGTCAGTGCTGCCAAAATTCAGGACTATCAGGCGAACACCTCCGGAGGCCAGGTCGTTCAAACCTCCGGGAGCGGTATTGTTTCCTACAGTTATGACGGCTATGAAAATCTTTCTGTAGAATCCGTGACAAAAGAGGTATTATCGGACAGCACCTATGAACAGCATCAGATTGATCCCTATACTTACATAGAAACGGGACAGCCAGCCTATAAACTGGTTCATAACCATCAGTGGAAAATCGTCATTCCATTGACTTCTGAGCAGGCTGCTGAACTGAAGGATGTGACCTCCGTCAACCTCACTTTTAAAAAAGATAATATAGAGACCGTATCTGACTTTTATATTTTCCAGGGAAGTGACGGCACTTACGGGGTGTTGACTTTAAACGACTACATGGTTCGATATATTTCGGAGCGTTATATTGATATTGAAATTATTTTCGAGGAGGCTTCCGGTCTTAAAATTCCGACTTCGTCCTTGCTGACAAAGGATTTCTATCAGATTCCGATCGAATACCTGATTCAGGATAACCGCTCTTATGAAGAAGGTTTTTATTGTGAACGGACGAATGAAAATGGCGAAACGGTTGCTGATTTCCGTACAACAGGAATTTATTATAAAGATGAAAATTATTTCTATGTAAGCATGGATGACTTTTCATTTGGAGACTACATCGGCAAGATCAATACCGGAAGTGAAGACGAGCGATTCCGCATCGGCGCGACAGGTCAGCTTCCCGGCGTTTATAATGTGAATAAGGGATACACTCAGTTTGAGATTGTACAGATTCTGCACCAGAACAGCGATTATTGTATCGTGACGGAGAATTTGAATTACAGTGTGGCCCTTTACGATAATATTGTCTTAAACAGTGAAACTGTGACAGAAAATCAAATTGTATATTAGGAGATGAAATCATGATCAAAGAAAATGTTGCTGAAGTCGAAGCACGTATTCAGGCCGCCTGTGAACGGGCCGGCCGCCGCCGTGAGGAGGTTACGTTAATCGCAGTCAGCAAGACCAAACCGGTCAGTGATATTTACGAAGTTATGGAGACAGGTATCAAAGACTACGGTGAAAATAAAGTCCAGGAAATGTGCGATAAAATGGAAGTGATCCGTCAGCCGTTAAACTGGCATATGATTGGACATTTGCAGAGAAACAAAGTAAAATATATCGTAGATAAAGCAGCTCTTATCCATTCGGTAGATTCCCTGCGTCTGGCACAGCAGATCAGTCAGGAAGCACAGAAAAAAGGAGTGGAATCGGACATTCTGATCGAAGTCAATGTGGCTGAAGAAGAATCCAAATTCGGGCTCAGTACCGAAGAAGTCATTCAAATGGTAGAAGAAATTTCCAAGCTTCCCTCCGTCCATATTAAAGGGCTCATGACGGTTGCACCATTTACGGATAACCCGGAAGAGAACCGGCCATATTTCCGCAATTTGAAACAATTAGCTGTTGACATTGCCGAAAAAAACATTGATAATGTTACTATGAGCGTGCTGTCAATGGGTATGACAGGTGATTATGAAGTTGCCATCGAAGAGGGAGCCACCATGGTACGGGTGGGCACTGGTATTTTCGGTGCAAGAATATATTCCAAGTAGATTATAGAGGTAGGAGATTATTCATGGGTAAAGGTTTTGACAAATTTCTCAATATGATTCGTTTAAATGATGAAGACTATGACGATTATGATGACTACGATGATTTTGATGATGACTACGATGATGATTTTGAAGATATACCGGTACCGGTAGTAAAGAAAAAAACATTTAAAAAAGAACCTGCGGAATCGAAGCGCGAGACGAAATCTTCCGCAAAAAAAGCACAAAAACATGAGAGTGCATTCCAGCCTTCACAGACGGCTGCAGCAACATCGGCATCTTCCTCCCGCGGCAAGATTGTTCCGATGAAATCTAAAGTTTCCAGAGGAGAGGTATGTGTCATGCGGCCTACAGTATTTGATGATTCACGTGAGATCAGTGATGTTTTATTATCCGGAAAGGCAGCGGTTCTCAACCTTGAAGGGGTTGATATGAATCTTGCCCAGAGGATTATCGATTTTGTTTCCGGTTCCTGTTATGCCATGAACGGGCATATTGAAAAGATTTCCAATTATATTTTTATTATCACACCGGAATCTATCGAAATTTCAGGAAACACACCGGAAGAAATATCTTCCGGAATCCGCATTCCATCTTTTAAGGATAATTTCTAGAGATGAACCCATTGTTCATATATATTATAAGCATTGGATACTGGTTTTTTCAGGTCATTAAAATTGCTCTGACAGCCTATATCTTTTTAATGTGGCTGCCTTTTCTGCCAAAGCTGCAGGCGATTATGGCAGATATCATGAATCCTCTGCTGACACCGGTGCGCAGACTGCTCAGCCGTTCGGTATTTCATACACGGGGGCTTGATCTGTCGCCAATCATTCTTTATCTTCTGGTAGCCTACGGCGCCCAGTTATGTGTATCGCTGAGGTAGAACCATGACAAGAGAAGAACAGATGCTGTTAAAGCACTTTAATGATTTATCTGAAAGAGCCTATTATCAGAATCGTCCATGCTTTTCTGATTTTTTGGATATGAATGCCCAGAGCCTGCTTCTCCAGTTTTTTAAAGGTCCGATTGCTCCGGTGCTTTATGGTGGTTATGATTTTGCTGAACGTAAAATCGCCGTTTTTTCGGAAACACCTGTGGAATATCCGGTTTGCTGGCTGGAAATTCAGCCGGCTTATCCAAAATATGCGGAAAAACTTGGACACAGAGATTTTCTGGGAAGTATTTTAGGTCTCGGGCTGGAAAGAAGCTGTATCGGAGACCTTTTAATCGAGAACTCAACAGCCAGAATACTATGTCTGGAAAGAGTTCATGATTTTATTATTCAGGAACTTACACAAGTACGGCACACGAGTGTTCAGGCAAAGGTCATTGAAATTCCGGAGTCTGTTGCCCGTCCGAAGTTTGAAACGATTCACGGAACGGTCAATTCGCTTCGTCTGGATGCAGTCATCAGTTTGGCTTTTC
>CABRLU010000048.1 GCA_902471845.1 uncultured Lachnospiraceae bacterium
TCCGACAATTCTGTATAATTACGACGTTCCGTATCGATATTTCCAAGCACCGAAGACAAAAGACCAATATATGGTATTTTGTCAAAAGGCACCAGCCCCGTATCAAATACCCATTTCACATAGGCAATTCCCCGGCTCTCCACGTCATGGTAAAGTACCGGATATCCCTGAATTTCTTCATACTGATTATAAAACGGCTGCGGTTTCGGCTCGATATCTTCAATTTCAAGAATCGGAATTTTCTCTAAATCTTCTGGTGCAGAAGGTTCTTCCTGATACCGTTTCAAAGCCTTTGTCTGATGCACCATATCTTCCAGAGTTTCCCCGGACAATCCAGCTTTATATTCGGCCAGCTTTTTTTCTGTCTCTGCTTCTGTCTTTTCCGTCAATCCCTTCTCCGGTGTGAGAATGAGCAGGGAACTGTGGTTATTATTCAAAAGCCATGTACGGATCAACTGTTCAAAATAGCCTTTATCAACATTTTCTTTCAACATTTCAAAAGTATCACTGGCCTGGATATGGATAAATGGCTTCGTTTCATCATAGAGCCAGCTGTCCATCATCTGAAGTCCGTACATAAGTCCGGCCGGATAACGGCCAAAATCGCCTTCGCGATATTTAAATTCATAATAATTAATAGCAGCCATCAATGATTTCCGGTTAATTCCCTCATCGGCGAGTCTGGTAAGCGTTTCCCGAATAATTTTCAGGAAGTCTTCTTTCTGGCCGGCTTCCGCATTTTTTACGATAATACTCATATATGGCTGTAAAACGCCATTGTCCAGCTCACCAAAAACATCTTTGCCGATGCCGCTTTCCAAAAGTGCTTTTTTAAGCACTGCTCCTGGAGAGGACATGAGCACATACTCAAGTACCTGCATCGCCAGATAAAGTTCTCTGTCAAGGCTCGTACCAATGACCACATTGTAGCTCAGGTAAGTATTTTCTTTTAATTCATTATCATCTGTAACAGCAAAGGTGGAATGTACCTCCCTCATCTTTTCAAAAGGTGCCTGCATCTGGATGGAAGAGTCTACGGTAATACTGTCATAATGGTTCAGATAGTGTTTATCCATAAATTGAAGTTTTTCTTCCACATCCATATTGCCGTAAAGATAAATCCAGGCATTAGATGGATGATAATAACGTCTGTGGAAATCAAGAAATTCTTCATAACTTAAATCCGGAATATTCGCCGGATCGCCGCCGGATTCCACACCATACGTCGTATCCGGATAGAGCGTCTGGCTGATTTTACGATAGAGCACCTGTTCCGGCGATGAAAAAGCCCCCTTCATCTCGTTATAAACCACACCGTTATATTTTAAAGGCGCATCCTTGCTTTCCAGCTCATAATGCCACCCTTCCTGTAAAAAGATTTCTTTACTCTGATAAATATTCGGACGGAATACCGCATCCAGATAGACGTGCATTAAATTCTGAAAATCCGTATCATTGCAGCTGGCCACCGGGTAAACGGTTTTATCCGAATAGGTCATAGCATTTAAAAAGGTATTTAATGACCCCTTAACCAGTTCCACAAAGGGATCCTTGACGGGAAATTCTTCAGAACCGCAGAGAACCGAATGCTCCAGAATATGAGCCACTCCGGTACTGTCCTTCGGCGGTGTTCGAAAAGCTACATGAAATACTTTATTTATATCCTCATTTGATAAAACTGCAATACGGGCCCCACTTTTCTTATGTTTTAAAAGCAGCGCCTCCGACTTTAATTCTTCGATATATGTCTTTTCCAAAATACTGTAAGCTTCCGGTATTTTTATTGTCTGATTCATACATCAACCTCCATTTATTATATAAACTGTACCATATTCCCAGGATTTATACAACCGGATTACTGACGGCTTTTCTCAGTCCGAATCCACACCTTCACATCATCAATAAAAGTATCCCAGGCATCTTCATGCTCGACATAATATTTAGGGCATATTTTCCCTGTCACATCGTAATGGCGGATCACATCCTTTGGTGAAACATCCAAATACATGCAGAGCCAGCCCGTCAGATTCACCAGAGAGCTATATGTAGAAGCGTTGAATTTACCGTCTGCTGTCTCATGACAGACTTCAATAGAAACTGTATCGGAATTCCGTTCATTTGAACAGTAGGCAATTTCGTTGGTTGGTATACACTGGATAATCTCGCCTTCCAGGCCAACGACAAAATTACTGCTGGCATAGGCCTCCCCGCTATCCTTTAATCCTTCAAAATAATCCCTGTTGGATTGAGCGCTGCTGCCCGGATTTCCAACATAATGAATCACGATTCCACGAACACCATCGGATGGTATGCATGGCCTCGAATATTCATTCGGTGTTAAAAGCTGGACATCTATGTACGGCCGTCCATCGTCATACTCCGGATCCGGCTGACAATATGGACTGATTCTGTCATCCCGGGTACAGGCTCTGAAAATAAACCCGCACAGGGTAATCACAACGATAAGCAAACAGCCGAGTATCGCAAACAAACGTACTTTTTCTTCATCTACACGCTTAACTTTTCTTATTTTCTTTTTTTTCTTAATGACAGCCACCCTCCCTCTTTCGACAAAAATATCTTACCATAAAAAGAAGGTGTTGCCAATTGACAACACCCAAAACAAATTTCTTTAATTTATTCTATGCACAAAAACAGATTAGTCCACACTGTAGTTTGGTGCTTCTTTTGTAATCTGAATATCATGCGGATGGCTTTCTTTCAGAGAAGCCGCGCTGATTTTAACGAACTGACCATTTGTTTTCAGTTCTTCAATATTCTTTGTGCCGCAGTAACCCATACCAGCACGAAGGCCACCGATCAGCTGGAATACAGTGTCTTCTACAAGGCCCTTGTAAGCCACACGACCTTCAACACCTTCCGGAACCAGTTTCTTGGCATCTGCCTGGAAGTAACGATCTTTACTGCCGTTTTCCATAGCGGCGATGGAACCCATACCACGGTATACTTTATATTTTCTTCCCTGATAAAGTTCAAAATCACCAGGGCTTTCATCACAACCTGCAAACATACTTCCCATCATGCAGACATCTGCTCCGGCTGCGATAGCTTTTGTTACATCACCAGAGTATTTGATACCGCCGTCAGCAATCAAAGGAATGCCATATTCTTTCGCTACGGAATAGCAATCCATAACGGCTGAAATCTGAGGTACGCCGATACCGGATACAACACGGGTCGTACAGATGGAACCTGGTCCAATACCAACTTTAACCGCATCAACACCCGCTTCGATCAGAGCACGTGTTGCATCAGCTGTTGCCACGTTGCCGGCAATAACCTGTAAATCCGGGAAAGCATTTTTCAACATGCGTACACAATTGAGAACATTTGCTGAATGTCCATGAGCCGAATCAACAACAACCACATCGACTTTCGCATTGACCAGTGCTTCGGCACGCTCAAGAATATTCTGAGTAACACCCAAGGCTGCTCCGCAAAGCAGACGGCCCTGAGAATCCTTTGCAGACAACGGATATTTAATCTGTTTTTCGATATCTTTAATGGTGATCAAGCCTTTTAAGTTGAAATTATCATCCACGATCGGAAGCTTTTCCACACGAGCTTTGGCCAGAATAGCCTTGGCCTCTTCCAGTGTAACACCTTCCTTCGCCGTAATAAGGTTTTTGGAAGTCATACACTCGGAAATTTTTTTGGAAAAATCTGTTTCAAACTTAAGGTCACGATTTGTGATAATGCCGACCAGTTTGCCATTGTCTGTGATTGGAACACCAGAAATACGGAATTTTGCCATCAACATATCCGCATCTGCCAATGTATGTTCTGAAGATAATGAAAATGGGTCGGAAATAACACCGTTCTCTGAACGTTTTACCTTATCAACCTCTTCAGCCTGTGCCGCAATAGACATATTTTTATGAATAATACCGATACCGCCCTGTCTGGCCATGGCAATTGCCATGCGATGTTCTGTTACTGTATCCATACCTGCACTCATTAATGGTACATTCAGAACAATCTTCTTTGTTAAATGTGTCTGAATGTTTACCTGATTTGGAATCACTTCCGAATACGCCGGAACAAGAAGCACGTCGTCAAAGGTAATGCCTTCACCGATAATTCTACCCATTCTTATCATCCTCTCTTTCTTACTATTTTATAGGTTTCTAAAGTATATCAACTCTTCCGACAAAAGTCAACATAAGTTTATCATAATAATTACTTAACTCTTTGTTAAGTTTTACTAATAGAGAAAAAGGGAGACTCCCCTATCCATCCTCATGGATTTTTGGAGTGTCTCCCTGATTTTATTTCTTAAATGCTTACACAAATGGGCAATTGGTTTGAATTACATCATTCCCATGCCACCCTGTGGCATAGCCGGCATCGGATTGTCGGATTTGATTTCTGCAACAACAGATTCTGTTGTGAGTAATGTGGAAGCAACGCTTGTAGCGTTCTGAAGAGCGCTTCTTGTTACTTTTGCCGGGTCGATGATACCAGCATCGATCATGTTTACATATTCTTCTTTCAGTGCATCGAAGCCAACGCCTGGTTCGCTTTCACGGACTTTGTTGATGATAACAGCGCCTTCAAGACCGGCATTTGCTGCAATGTGGAATAATGGAGCTTCGAGAGCTTTAAGAACCACATTAGCACCTGTCTTTTCATCACCACTGAGGTTTGCTGCCAGTTCGGCAACCTTCTTGGAAGCATGGATATATGCGGAACCACCACCACAGATGATACCTTCTTCAACAGCTGCACGGGTAGCAGCAAGAGCATCTTCCATACGAAGTTTCTTTTCTTTCATTTCGGTTTCTGTAGCAGCACCAACTTTGATAACGCCTACGCCGCCGGAAAGTTTTGCAAGTCTTTCAAGTAATTTTTCTTTATCAAATTCGGATGTTGTCTCGTTTGCCTGAGTCTGAATCTGGCTGCATCTGGATTTGATAGCTTCCTGATCACCCATACCGTCAACGATGATGGTATTTTCTTTTTCAACTTTAACGGATTTTGCACGTCCAAGCATATCCATCGTTGCATCTTTTAATTCATAGCCAAGTTCTTCAGAAATAACGGTACCACCTGTCAGAATAGCAATATCCTGAAGCATTGCTTTTCTTCTGTCACCAAAGCCAGGAGCTTTCACAGCAACAACAGAGAATACACCTTTCAATTTATTTACAACGAGTGTGGCCAGAGCTTCGCCTTCCACATCTTCAGCGATAATCACAAGTTTGGAACCTGTCTGTACGATCTGTTCCAGAACCGGAAGGATTTCCTGAATATTGGAGATTTTCTTATCTGTAATCAGGATGTATGGATTATCCAGTTCAGCAACCATCTTATCCATATCTGTAGCCATGTATGCGGACAGGTAGCCGCGGTCAAACTGCATACCTTCTACCAAATCTAATTCTGTCTGCATAGTCTTGGATTCTTCGATAGTAATAACGCCGTTTGTGGATACTTTTTCCATAGCTTCAGCAACCATCTCACCAACATTCTCATCACCTGCGGAAATTGCGGCAACTTTAGCAATCTGGTTTTTGCCTGTAATAGTAGAACTCATTTCTTTGATGGCTTCTACAGCACATTCTGTTGCTTTCTGCATACCTTTTCTTAAAATAATCGGATTTGCGCCGGCTGCCAGGTTTTTCATACCTTCGTTGATCATCGCCTGTGCAAGGACAGTCGCTGTTGTTGTACCATCACCAGCTACGTCATTTGTCTTTGTGGCAACTTCCTTAACGATCTGAGCGCCCATGTTTTCAAAAGCGTCTTCTAATTCGATGTCTTTTGCAATCGTCACACCATCATTGGTGATCAATGGTGTTCCGAAGGATTTGTCCAGAACAACGTTTCTTCCTTTTGGTCCCAATGTTACACGTACTGTATCTGCTAACTGATTTACACCGGCCTCCAGAGCTTTTCTTGCCTCTGCGCCATATTTAATTTCTTTTGCCATATCTGTCTACCTCCAATATAAAATGAAATTATTCTACAACAGCTAAAATATCGGACTGTCTTACAATAATAAATTCTTCACCTTCAAGTTTCACTTCTGTTCCGGCATATTTGGAATAAATAACCTTCTGTCCAACAGAAACTTCCATCTTCACTTCTTTGCCGTCAACAACGCCGCCAGGACCTACAGCGATTACTTCTGCTTCCTGTGGTTTTTCTTTTGCCTGACCGGTTAAAACAATACCGGATTTTGTTGTCTCTTCTGCTACAAGCTGTTTTAATACGACTCTGTCGCCCAATGGTACTAATTTCATATCTAAATTCCTCCTGACAATGCATTTTTAATTTATTAGCACTCATCAAGTTCGAGTGCTAACCACTGGATATATAATATTTTATTATGTTCCAATATGCAACCTGTAAAAGGTCCGTATTTTTTAATATATTCCAGTAAATCTTTAATTATCTCTCTTTTTTTCTCGAAATCTCTCTTTTTTATTTTGTTTATTAAAAAGGATGCCAGGCTTTCGCTTCGCATCCTTTTTGTCTATTGTATATTTTATTTTCCAGGTTTGTAAGAACTCTTTAATGAAACGATCCGGTTAAATACCAATCCTTCCGGAGTGCTGTCTTTTTCATCCACACAGAAATAGCCGTTGCGGACAAACTGGAAGCTCTCACCCGGTTTAGCCTCTGCCAGAGATGGTTCCAGATAGCAGTTTTCCAGAACTTTCAGGGAATTCGGATTCAGATTTAAAGAACCATCCTCATTATAAACGCCCTTTTCTTCATCCACCAGATTTTCATAAAGACGCACCGTAGCCTTCACCGCTGTCGGCGCAGCTACCCAGTGAATCGTTCCCTTTACTTTACGACCGGTAAAACCGCTGCCGCTCCGTGTCTCCGGATCATAGGTACAATGAATCTCCGTAATATTGCCATTTTCATCCTTTTTGTAATCGACGCATTTGACAAAATATGCGTTCATCAGACGTACTTCGTTGCCCGGATAGAGGCGGAAATATTTCTTCGGCGGTTCCTCCATAAAGTCTTCTCTTTCAATATAAAGTTCACGGCCAAATGGCACCTGGCGCATACCCATTTCTTCATTTTCCTGGTTATTCATCACGTCCATGTACTCAATCTGATCTTCCGGATAATTGTCAATAATTAATTTTACAGGATCGAGAATCGCCATCACACGCGGCCGTTTCATCTTCAGATCTTCCCGGATACAGTATTCCAGCATGGCATAATCCACAGAACTGTTCCCCTTGGATACGCCGACCAGCTCCATAAAATTCCGGATAGATTCCGGTGTAAAGCCCCGGCGGCGCAGTGCAGCGATAGTCACCAGACGCGGGTCGTCCCATCCGTCTACAATACCTTCGTCTACCAGACGTTTAATATATCTCTTTCCGGTAACGACATTGGTCAGATACATCTTTGCAAATTCAATCTGCTTCGGTGGTTCCGGATACTCAAGTTCCCGCACCACCCAATCATACAATGGACGATGGTCTTCAAATTCCAATGTACAGATTGAATGGCTGATACCCTCAATTGCATCTTCAATCGGATGGGCAAAATCGTACATCGGATAAATGCACCATGCATCTCCGGTATTGTGATGGCTCATCCGTGCCACACGATAAAGTACCGGATCTCTCATATTCATGTTCGGGGAAGCCATGTCGATTTTTGCCCGAAGAACCTTCGAACCATCCGGAAATTCTCCATTTTTCATTCCTTCAAAGAGAGCCAGATTCTCTTCAATGGAACGGTTTCTGTATGGACTTTCCTTTCCAGGTTCTTTTAAAGTCCCGCGGTACTCACGAATCTGCTCCGCACTCAAATCACATACATAAGCTTTGCCTTTTTTAATCAACTTAATCGCAGCTTCGTACATTTCCTGAAAATAATTGGATGCAAACCGCACTTCACCGTCATATTTTGCGCCTAACCACTCGACATCCCTGATAATGGATTCCACGAACTCTGTTTTTTCTTTTGTCGGGTTTGTATCATCAAAACGAAGATTAAAATGTCCATGGTATTTCTGAGCCAATCCATAATTTAATAAAATAGATTTCGCATGTCCGATATGCAGATAACCGTTTGGCTCCGGTGGAAACCGTGTTGCCACAGTATGGGTGTGACCTTCCTCCAAATCCTTATCGATAATCTGCTCTATAAAATTTTTAGATACCACTTCTTTTTCTTCCATAACATCTGCCTCCTGTTAATTCCTAAAAATTGATTTTATCATATTTCGTCGCATTTGTCTGCCATTTATTCCCATATTCCGCGTTATTTCCCGCCAGTCATCGTCCTGTGTTCTTCCTGAATTTCCTGAAAAAGCTGCCAGGAATTCCAGCGGCAATTTGTCGGTGTCAGAATCGCCTTCAAATCCACACGCTCAATCCCCTCTTTACGCATTCCCTGTAAAAATGCATCCAAACGCTTATCGGTAAATCTGTGCAGAACCATCATTTCATCGTCAAAATCTTCCACCGGCGCATTTTCATCTTCCAGCGTCACATCCTTCATTCCGGCCAGCACACCGAGTGGTTTGCCGTAATCTTCCTTTTCAACTACCCGGATACGCATTCCCATACGAACAAGAAGAAAGCGAATCTTCCTGCCCTTTTCATTATTTAAATTATATAAGAGAACCGTTTCTCCACCCGCTTTAATCATACAGAATGTCTCCCTTACCAATATCATTTTTAGTCAGGCCCCGAAGAAGAAGCCCTACATTATCACCAGCCACGGCACTGTTTTTCATCTTCCGAAACTGTTCAATACCAGTGATAACTACTTTACAGCTGCTTCCGTCAAGTCTGAGCAGCGTAACTTCATCACCGACAGTAATAGCACCGGATTCAATCTTACCGACAATTACCGTACCCCGGCCTGTAATTGAAAAAGTATCTTCTACTGTGATACGAAATCCAGAGACAGGCCCTGTTTCCGCATTTTTCACAGAAGCTTCCTTTTGCATCCGATCCTCATAATATTGTTCCAAATCTGTCTTTTCTTTTTTAAAAAAATTAAAAATACCCATCTTATATTCCTCCCTGATGCAAAAAGCCCAAAACGAAATAAAGACTTTTCGAAATTATTCATCGAAAAGCCTTTACTATCGCTATTTCTTAAAGCTGATGACGGGAATTGAACCCGTGACCCCTTCCTTACCAAGGAAGTGCTCTACCTCTGAGCCACATCAGCGTGGTATCAAATCTTTGAACCGCTTAATTAATATAATATATAAACGCTTTCTTGTCAACTGTTTTTTCAATTTTCCCCTGCCCGAAAGGGCGAAACTAAACCTGATTCATGCCTTCCAGAATATCCTGAAGTTTGCCCTTGATTCGACGCAGTGCGTTATCGATGGATTTTTCCTTTTTTCCAAGCTTATCCGCCATCTGTGCGTAACTGTATCCTTCCAGAAACAATTTTAAAACAGACCACTCCAGAGAACTGAGACGCTCACCTAATTTCTCCTGAATCATCTCCATACGTTCCCTGTTAATAAGAGCTTCCTCCGGACTGACCGTGGAAACCGCCGGCCGACGCCATCGTTCTTCCCATTCCAGTTCTTCCGAATCACTCAGGGATACATAGCCATTTAACGGACTGTGTTTCTTCCGTCCCGCACTGGTCACCGCCGAATATATCTGCCGATCAATACATAACTTAGAAAATCGGTAAAACGACGTCTCCCTGTCCGGGTCAAAATCCTGCACCGCCTTAAAAAGGCCGATCATTCCCTCCTGAATCAAATCCTCGGTCTCTCCGCCGATAAGGAACATCGAACGGGCCTTTTTAATGACCAGCGGTTTATATTTTTCCATAATACACTCCAGCGCCGTCCGGTCTCCCTGACGGCACCGGCTGATGAGTACTTCATCCTTCTCACGGTCATCTGTCATTTAATTCATCCTCTGCCGAACAATTTCATAGGCCAGAATGCCTGCGGCCACTGACGCATTCAAAGAATCAATATCTCCCTTCATCGGTATGGAAGCGATATAGTCGCATTTTTCCCGTACCAGACGGCTGACACCTTCGCCTTCATTTCCAACAACAAGGCCAATCGGCCCCTTAAGATTCAAACGGTACATCACATCTCCGCCCATGTGTCCACAGACAAACCAGAGTCCTTCTTTTTTCAGCTGGTCAATGGTCTGCCCCAGGTTGGCAACCTTTGCCACCGGAGTATAATTTAATGCTCCGGCGGAAGTCTTGGCCACAACACCGGTCAAGCCAACGGCACGGTGTTTCGGAATGATCACTCCGTGGGCACCGGCCAGATTCGCTGTACGGATGATTGCTCCCAGATTATGAGGATCTTCAATGCCGTCCAAAAGGAAAATAAAAGGATCTTCATTTTTCTCGCGGGCAATGGCAAGAATATCCTCCACTGTACTGTAGCTGTAAGCGGCCGCCATAGCAATAACACCCTGATGCTGATGAGTTTCCGACAACTGGTCCAGCCGCTCTTTTTTTACAAACCGGATATATGTATCCTGCTTTTTTGCAGCGCGGATAATGGACTTTACCGGTCCATCCTCACATCCATCCAGCACAAATAATTTATCAATCGTTCTTCCCGAGCGGAAGGCTTCCATGACCGGATGCCGTCCCTCGATTTTGAATTCTTCATATCCCATGCTCTATTCTCCTAACTTATCGCCAATTCCAAGGTGAATGAGGGTCACCATACGCTCATAATCCTGTTTTAAATGCAGATATCCCATGACGGCTTCAAAACCTGTTGCCATCCGGTAGTCTGTCATCTCCGCATTTTTAGCCATCGTATGGGAACGGGCATTTCTTCCCCGTTTATAGACCGCCAGCTCCTCTTCCGTAAAAACGTCTAAAAGTTTCACTGCCGCCTCAGCCTGGGCCTGAGCTTTCACCAGACGGCTGGAACGCTTATGAAGCTTATTTACCGGAGCATTTCCCTGCTCCACAACAAGGGAGCGAATAACAAGCTCATAGGCTGCATCGCCAATATAAGCCAGTGTCAGCGGAGAATAGGTCTTCAAATCCACTGGTTCCAGGCCAAAAGTCTCCCGGAATTTCCGGTTAAGACCGCTTACGCTCTCTTCCATTTTACACCTTCTCTTGTATCTTCCAGTAAAATGCCCTGGGAAGCCAGCTGGTCACGGATTTCATCTGCCCGTGCAAAGTTCTTTGCCTTACGGGCAGCCTGCCGCTCCTCGATCAATTTTTCGATATCTTCGTCCAGAAGTTCTTCTTCCCGTTCGGTAATAATACCAAGGACGTCACAGAGCTTCTTAATCGTAGAGCGAACAGCTTCCGCCAATTCTGCAGAAGACTCTGCCGTCACATGAACATTGGCCAGTTTAACTAATTCAAAAATAGCCGAAACCGCATCTGCCGTATTAAAGTCATCCTCCATGGAATCTTCAAATTTCTTAACAAGGGCTTCCACCTGTGCCATCACTTCTTTTTCCGCATCACTCATAGGAGCATCTATGCCCTGAATACCGTCCAGACGCTCTACGGCTGTAAGGATTCGTTCCAGACCATTTTTTGATGCCGCCATCAAATCTGCACTGAAATTCAGCGGGCTGCGGTAATGAGCGCTCAGCATAAAGAAACGCAGTACCTGAAGGTCATATTTTTCACTGATTTCACGGACCGTAAAAAAGTTTCCAAGAGATTTGGACATTTTTACATTGTCAATATTTAAAAAGCCGTTGTGCAGCCAATATTTTGCAAATGGCTTGCCGTTGGCTGCTTCACTCTGGGCAATTTCATTTTCATGATGCGGGAAAATCAAATCCTCACCGCCGGCATGGATATCAATCTCTTCACCAAGGTATTTTTTCGACATCACGGAACACTCAATATGCCAGCCAGGACGTCCGTCTCCCCAAGGCGACGGCCAGGACGGTTCCCCTTCTTTTTTCGGTTTCCAGAGTACAAAATCCATCGGGTCTTCCTTTTCATCACTGACAGCAATACGAATACCTGCCGACAGATCATCCAGATTCTTTTTGGACAGTTTGCCATAGCCTTCAAACTTCCGGGTCCGATAATATACGGTACCATTTACCGCATAGGCATAGCCCTTATCGATCAACGTCTGAATCATCTCAATCATACCGTCGATTTCTTCCGTTGCCTTCGGATGGGTCGTTGCTTCTTTTACATTCAGACCTGCCATATCTGTCTGAGCTTCCTTAATATAACGCTCGGAAATAACAGATGCCGGAACGCCTTCCTCGTTGGCTTTTTTGATAATTTTATCATCTACATCTGTAAAATTGGATACATAGTTCACATCATAGCCCTTATACTCGAAATACCGGCGCACCGTGTCAAAAACAATCATCGGGCGGGCATTTCCGATATGAATATAGTTATATACGGTCGGTCCGCACACATACATGCGCACCTTTCCCTCTTCTACTGGAACAAATTCTTCTTTTTTCCGTGATAATGTATTATAAAGCTTCATAATCACTGTACCTCCTCGTCAATATAGCGGGTTGCTACTGTTTTTTCATTATATTGGGTGGAAATGATGCCGCCGTCCGACATTCGGGAGTAGACTCCCTGAAACTTTCCATTATAAGTATATAATCCGGTCAGGTTGCTGTAAAGTTTAAATTCATAAGGTTTGATACCAAAATTTATATTTTCCGTTTTATAAGGCCGACAATATTCCTGGGCGATATAATTCTGCCCAAGACAACTTTCTGCAATCCTCCGCCACTCTTTATGATTGTAATCCACACCGGCATAGACGCCTTTGGCCGCATAGGAATCCACCGGTTTGATAATCCAGGAATCTTTATCTTCCCAAAGTTCTGTCATCTCTTCCCGGCTCAACTTATCCAGTTCGACCGTTTTCGGCAAATGTTCCTCAATAAATTGATTTTCCTCCGGCGTTAAAATAGCCTTTGTCATCGGATGAACAAGAACCTGACAGATTGCCTTATGGTGAACAATCTGAGTTTTGAAGGCGCCGATCAGACACACACAGCCTTCCTTCACTGCCCGGATAAAATCCTGAATCTCATCATAATAATTCATCACATCACTGGTCACAGCCCGTCGATAAACCACATCCACTGCATGACCTGTCGGCGAATAAAGTCTTCCATCTTTATAAGTCATATGACGGATGTCGCAAACTTCCGCCTCGATACCCCTGCTCCGAAAATGCCGCTCGAACACATAAAACTCCCGAAGATAAGCCTTATCCAGAAAATCCACGATTGCCACATAAGGCTTCTCTTTGGCGTTTTCGCAACAGTGATAGGTCGCCAGAAGCGCATCAATCCAGGAATCTACCAACTCGAACCGCCTGGCCAAGACTTCGTTTTCAAAATGCATCCAGGCATTATTCATATACAAAATATCATCCAGTACCTTATTTTCATTCATGGCACTGGTACCGTCCGTATTAAATTCGCAGAACTTAAAACCACCGGTTTCTTCATTATAAAAAATGTCGATTCGACAAATTGGAACCGCCACCGGATAACCAACAGGAAGAAGAATTAACTCCTCTAAGTCCTTTGAGAAGGGAAACAGCCTCCGATATTCCGGGTCCTCCAAATAGTTCTGAATAACTTTCTCAAAAATCCCATAAGTCGTATCCACGATTTCTGAAAATGTATCGATTGTTTTCTTATCATATATTTTCGGAATCTGAAGCGTTCGAGTGTAATTATTGCCGCCTGCATTCAAATCCGAATGTTTAATGTATTCTTCCATACGCATCGCAGATTTTTCGCTCTCTGACATATGTTCCCGAATATAGACGCCGATATTTTCACTTAACTCCTGTGCCCTCATTTTCCTGTCACTCCCTGCATGTTTGTTTCATTTTCAATCAACGGATACCAGAGTTCCAACGCTTCACGCGCTTCGCCTTCCAGGTTTGCTGACGCTTCATTTAACAACCAGTATAACATAAGACGCACATCCTGACCATAAGCAAGACCTTTATGGCCGTCCGCCTTCAGGCTTGTTTTCGTATTCCTGATGGCAGATATATCCTGCGGCAATAAAGACAACATCTTAACGACTGTCTCTTCATTTCCGAAAATTCCTTTAATCAGCGCACAGTATGCCTCCACATAGTTTTCCGGCATACTGTCACCAGAACGAATCTCAATAAACTGTTTCAGTCGGATATCCGGAAAAGCCATCGATAAATAATGTTTCACCAAAGCTTCATCTCCGCCATAGACTTCAAAACACTGACCAACCGTTTTTTCCGGTTCATAACGATAAGTATCACCGTCGTTCACTACAATGACCGGAACATCCATAAGCCATCGGGCATAGGATTCAAATCCAAAATCTTCCGCAAAAATGTCCGGACACACTTCCGTCCTTTTCGGGTCAACCCCCTGCCAGATCGTATCTCTCAAAAGATGTCCGTGAAAAGTCTCATCCTCAAAACTGGAAACATTTTCCGTCAGCAACGCAAACAAAGGATTCAAAAGCCAGGCCAGCCGGTATTTATTGACAAAATCTTCTTCGTCAAAATAATCCACTGACACATGGCAGGCCGCCGTGGCCCGCATCATATTTTTCCCATATTTTCCTGTCTGACCGAAATACCGGTCCATACACCGGTAACGTTCTTTGCCAATCAGAGGAATCCCCTCAGCTTTTCCATACGGCAGATAACCTTCAGTCACTAAATCATAGCCCCAGGTATCCAGCACGCCTTCCACTTCTGTTCTGGCACTGTGATATACCTGCATTACCTTTTCCACAGAATCAAAAGGGGCGGTACTTATTTCAAGCTGACACCCCGGTTCAAGAGTAATCAGAATATCATCGCTTTCCAGAGAAATGACAGCACCATCTTCCATATGTCTTTCGGAATAGCCGGCAGAAAGCTGTTCCATCAGCGCGCCAACACCATGCTTTCCATCAAAGACCATCGTCTTATGAGTTTTCCGGTTCAAAATAAAATGCTCAACTTCCAGACCGATGTGAAACTCCCGGTTTTCTTTACATCCCTGTGCAAAATAATCCGTTAAATTTTCAATTCCTTTATTCATAATCTCTTTTTTCTTTCTCAACCAGACAGATGGCATTGGATGCAATTCCCAATCCCTCGCCGGTAAATCCAAGTCCTTCCTCCGTCGTCGCTTTTACATTAATCTGCTGAATGTCTATATTTAAAGCTTTTGCAATATTTTCTCTCATATTCATAATGTAAGGGGCTAATTTCGGCCGCTGAGCAATAACCGTGGCATCGATATTGCCAATCTTAATTCCCTCTGCTTCAAGTAGCCGGCCCACATGCTCCAGCAGTAAAATGCTTGA
>CABRLU010000049.1 GCA_902471845.1 uncultured Lachnospiraceae bacterium
CCAAACCTTAATTTCTTTTTTATAGGCGTTGTAGACGCCACGAACCGTCATATATCTTGGCTCGTTCATCTCACTGAGCGCTGTCAGAAGCGCCGGCATTTTTACCTTCAACAGATGACTGCGGTCTTCGAATTTACGTTTTACGATCAGCGAATCACCATCCACCTGAACATCTTCTACATAGCTTACCTGAGGAATTCCCAAATGCTCAGCAATCTGCGGACCAACCTGAGCTGTATCACCGTCAATCGCCTGACGTCCGGTAATGATCAGATCATAATCCAGCTTCTTTAATGCTGCTGCAATGGTCGATGAAGTCGCCCATGTGTCCGCGCCTCCAAAGGCCCGGTCACTGATCAGAATAGCTTCATCTGCTCCCATAGCCAACGCCTCTCTGAGTGCCACATCCGCCTGCTGTGGTCCCATGGAAACAATCGTTACTGTGCCCCCGGTCTCCTCCTTTAACCGCAAAGCAGCTTCAATCCCCGCTTTGTCATCCGGGTTAATAATGCTTGGAACACCATCACGAATTAACGTATTCGTTACCGGATCCAGTTTAACTTCCGTTGTATCCGGCACCTGCTTTACACATACAACAATTTTCATAGTCAAACTCCCTTCTTTTTCTCTCTGATATGTGATATCTTTCTACTGTTGCAAATTAAATGCCAATTTTTTCACAAACAGAAAAAAAGATAAAAAAAGAACGAAAAATGGCGAAAAAAGCCGATTTATCCGTTCTTTTTTTATCTTATTTTTTTAATTGCAGGTCTTTATTTCAGCAGAAAATCCGAAGGGGAATGTAACGCCATGTTACGTCTTTTTAAATAAATGTCAGCATTTCAAATTGTAATGATTCGTTACAGTGTAACATTTTATTACTTCTCTTTCCTCAGATTATCCTCAGGAATTTTTTTCATGATTCGATACAGCCTCGGTCTGGAAATCTGCAAAACCTCCGCAGTTTTTGTTAAATTATAGTCGGTCTGTTTTAATGTCTGAAGTACCATCCGTTTTTCCATGGCCTCCACCATCTGGTCCAGTCCTTCAGCCTTTAAATCCGCCTTCTTCATCGCGGTACCCCGGATAATATGAAGCGGAATATCCTCAGTTGTAATCTCATCATCATTTGACATATAATACATTTTAGAAAGTATATTATTGAGTTCCCGCACGTTGCCCGGCCAGCTGTATTTCTGTAAAATTGGATAGACCTCCTTCGCCATGGTCTTTTTTACACCATTTTCTTTATAGAGGTCTTCAAGCATGCCCGGAATCAATTCCGGAATATCCTCCAGATGTTCTCTCAGCGACGGCGCCTTAATATTTAAAATATTAATCCGGTAGTATAAATCCTCCCGGAATTTTTCCTCCTGAATCATTTTTTCAAGATTCCGGTTTGTCGCTGCAATAATTCGTACATCAATGGCTATGGTCTTATGCCCGCCGATCCGTGTCAATTCTTTTTCCTGAAGCACACGAAGCAGCTTCGACTGCATAAACAACGGAAGTTCGCCAATTTCATCCAAAAACAGCGTCCCGTTATTGGCCAGCTCAAACATTCCGACTTTTCCGCTCTTAGATGCTCCGGAAAAGCTTCCGGCTTCATATCCGAAAAACTCACTTTCAAATAAATTCTCCGGAATCGCCGCACAATTGACCCTCACGAACATACGGTCATGACGCTCACTGCAATTGTGGATCGAGTGAGCGATCAATTCTTTTCCCACGCCGCTTTCACCGGTGATCAGCACCGTCTGGCGGACCTGGGCCACTTTAATAATTTCTTCTTTTAATTCCCGAATGGCCATACTGCTGCCCACAATATTTTCCAGAGAATACTTAGAGCTTTGAAGCTCCAGCATTTTTAACTTATAATAATTTAATTCGCTGTTGATTCTCTGATTTTTCTCAGCCAGCGCCGTCAGATCGGCAATACTTGTAAAAGCCAGCATGGCAAAGCTTCCCACCGTTACACCGTTTTCAACGATGGGAATCCGGTGTACGATGATTTCTTTTCCTTTCGCCTTACCGTTGATATATTTGTGCCTGTCTGCGTATTCTACCTTCTGGGTTTTCATGATCAACGGCATACGTGAATTCTCAATGACTTCATAAATATGACGGCCAATGGCGTATTTCTGCGTAATTCCAAGGAAATCACAATAGGACTTGTTGATAAATAATATATGGTCGTCCGGGGCAACCATGATTACCGGCATCGGAACAACTTCCAGCGCCTTCTTGTAAATATTCAAATCTTCTTTCTTATCGCTCATCAAATCTCTCCCTTCATATCATCACACATCAGAGAGAATGTTGACCTTTCAGAAAATCAGATTTATATTTCTCCTCCCGGACTCTATCCATGATTATTCCCTGAATTATTCCGGAATATCACCGACGCCATTCAAAATAATTCTTGGCCGGTATGGATATTCTTCCACCTCGTCTCTTGAAGTCACGCCGGACAACACAAGACAGGTATCAAGCCCTGTTTCAATCCCTGCAATAATATCCGTATCCATACGGTCACCGATAATCGCCGCCTCCTGGGAATGAACTCCCAGAAGCTGAAGTCCGGTACGCATCATCAGCGGATTCGGCTTGCCTACAAAATAGGCCTGCTTTCCGGTTGTCATCTCAATCGGTGAAACCAGGGCGCGGCAGGCCGGGACGATGCCCTGCTCCGTCGGGCCGGTCAGGTCCGTATTCGTTCCCACCAGCTTGGCTCCATTCTGAACATGATGCACTGCCTGACAAATGCTGTCATAATTATAATTATTTGTCTCACCAATAATGACATAATCCGGGTTGATGGAATTATTGGTAATTCCGGCTTCGCTCAAAGCCAGAAACAATCCCGGATCACCGATCACATAGGCTGAGCAATTCGGTTTCTGTGAGCTGACAAACTTTGCTGTGGCCAGCGCACTTGTATAGAAATGTTTCTCATCCACATCCAGTCCCATGCGGCCTAATTTCTGCTGTAATTCTTTCGGTGTCTTACCGCTGGCATTGGTGAGAAAAAGAAAGTTTTTATTTTCTTTATAAAGCCACTCTACAAATTCTTTCGCCCCCGGCAAAAGTCTGTCTCCGTGATAGATGACACCATCCATATCGCAGATATAACCTGCTTTGTTACGAAAATCTTTCATATTCTATTCCTTTCCTGATTTTGTATACACAAACGATTTTAACATTATTCTTAAAATAAATGAAGCCTTTTTACAAAAAACTAATATACGAAAAAACAGGCCGGAAATCTGTCCTGGATTTCCAGCCTTTATTTTTAAACTGTTACTTTTTCTGCCTCTACATATTCTGCAATATTTACGGCATGATCGGAAATACGTTCCAGGTTACTTAAAATATCCAGGAATACAATACCCGTATCTGCCGAACATAAACCCTTGGAAAGACGTTCCATATGATTATGACGCATATCTTCTTCCATACTGTCCACATCGTCTTCCAGCATATATACCCGTTTGGCATCCATAATGGATTCCCGGTTTCTGGAACTGATCGCCAAATCCACAGCCTTCAAAACCACATCTTCAATATCCTTTAAATCTTCCACCGCATCACTGGATAATTGAATGTGTCCCTGGATCAGGCTTGCGGCAAGTTCTGCAATATTATCACAGTGGTCGCCGATACGTTCCAGGTCACTGACTGTAAAAAGCAGATGACTGACTGTCTGAATCTGTTTTTCTGTCAAAGATTCATGGCTCAAATGAACCAGATATTCCGTTAAATCCTTTTCAAAAACATCCAGTGTTTTTTCCAGTGCATCCGACTTATGAATCTTTTCTTCACTGACTTCAAAGACACTGCCCATGGAAATCTCCACATGTTGTCTGGCCAGCTCGCCCATATGGACAACCTGCTCCGCAGCACTCTGAATAGCAAAAGACGGTGAACTTAAAATACGGAGATCCAGATGAGGACGTTCAAGGACATCTTCATCCACAGAAGTCATAGAGATTTCTGCGGCTGCCAGACGTTCCGGTTTTTCCCGGACAATACGTCCTGAAAGCGTTACCAGCTGTTTCGCAAATGGGAACAGGAGCAGTGTATTGCTGATATTAAATACGGTATGGAAAATAGAAATACCCACACTGGTCACCTGACCTCCTGCAAAGGCCGGATTCATCGTAAATACAACAAACATCAAAATGCCAAATGCAACCGCACCGATGACATTAAATAAAAGATGAATGACCGCCGCCCGCTTCGCTGTACGGTTTGCTCCCGCACTGGATATAAGAGCCGTCACACAGGTACCGATATTTTGTCCCAAAGTGATATAGATTGCCGAATTCCATGAAACCACGCCGTTGAGCGCCAGAGTCTGAAGTATACCTACCGATGCCGAAGAACTCTGAATGATCGCTGTAACTACCGCACCCGTCAGAATGCCAAAGACCGGATTTTTCCCAAGTACCTGGAAAGCGGTCGCAAAAATCGGTGCATCCCTGTATGGTGTGATGGATGAGGACATAAAACTCAGTCCGATAAAGAGTACGCCAAAGCCGACAAGAATTTCTCCGATCTGACGATATTTTTCTTTATTGACAAACAAAACAATAAATGCACCCAGTCCGATCAGCAGCGGTGCAAAAAATTCCGGTTTCAGCATCTGTCCCCACTCGCTCATGGACACGAGCCATGCCGTGATCGTGGTACCGATATTTGCACCCATAATAACACCGACGGCCTGAGTCAGGCTGATAATTCCGGCATTGACAAAACCGACGACCATGACTGTCGTCGCCGACGAACTCTGAATCACCGCCGTTACCAGTGCGCCTACCAGAACGCCCAGAATCCGGTGGTTTGTTAAGATACCCAATAACTGTTTCATCTTGCCGCCGGCCGACTTTTGAAGTCCGTCCGCCATCACGTGCATGCCATACAAAAACATACCGAGTCCGCCAACGAACTTAAACAGCATCTCAATATCTGCGATAGACATGTTATCTCTCCTCCTCTAATGTCTTTTACAGCTTATTGATGTGAATCATCAATTGAACCGCCTGTCTTACGATATTCGGTTTCAAAATTCTGGTCATAGAGTTTTGACAGCTCATATTTATCACCGAGGAAATCCCCGACAACGACCAGAGCCGTCTTTGTAATCCCTGATGCCTTTACTTTATCTGCAATTGTCTCTAAAGTCCCATAAATAATCGTCTCTTCCGGCCAGCTTGCCTTGTAAACGACAGCCACCGGAGTATCCTTTTCATAAGACTCGCTCATTAACTGAACCAAAACTTCGATTTTACCTACACTTAAAAATATTATCATGGTAGCATGGTGTTTTGCAAGGCTAAGAATTTTTTCCTTTTCCGGCACCGGCGTGCGGCCCTCAAGCCGGCTTAAAATCACAGTTTGGGATACCCCCGGGAGGGTATATTCTTTCTTCATGCTGGCCGCCGCGGCTAAAAATGAACTGACTCCCGGAATGACTTCATAGGAGATTCCCAGTTCATCCAAAGCGTCCATCTGCTCACGAATCGCTCCGTAAATGGACGGATCTCCCGTATGCACCCGGGCAACCGACTGCCCCCTTGCTTCCGCTTCTTTCATTACGCCAATGACCTCCGGAAGCGTCATATAGGCACTGTTGTAAACCTGTGCGCCCTCCTTACAGTCTGCCAGAACTTTTTCATTTACCAACGACCCGGCATAAATGATCACATCCGCCGAATCGATTAATCTTTTTCCTTTAATCGTCAGTAATTCCGGGTCTCCCGGCCCGGCGCCAATAAAATGAACCATCACAGACCGCCTTTCTTTATGATCAATGTTGTAAAATAACCGTACTCTCTGTCTCCTTCAGGCGGACCGATATATTCATCCGCCATACCGATGTTGCTGAGTACAATTGTCTTGTCTTCCAATCCCTGTTCTTTTAAAATTTCCTTTATCTGTGCCATGGAACTTCCGGCCTTCATCACAACAAGATTATCACATACCTTCAGAGCTGTTTCCAAAGATTCCGTTCCCTTTAAAGATGAGAGCACCATCATATTCTGGTTACCCTCCACCAGACTGATCTGCGCCAGGGCCGCCCCGCCGGAAAAAGCCGAGATGCCCGGAATGTTTTCCGTAGTATAGCCCTTTTCCCTGATATATTTAAAAGCCAGATGAAAGGTGCTGTAAACAGATATATCTCCAAGAACGATCATTGCCACATTTTTGCCCAAATCCAGCTTTTCCATCAACTGTCCGGCCGCCTGTTTCCTGCAGGCTTCCCGCCTTGAAATGGAATGCTCCATCGTAAAAAACACCGGCATAATCTCTTTTCCTGTCAAATCTACTGCCGGCTGTACGATTGACAACGCTGTGCTTTCTTCTCCCGGCGCCTTTACCGGCACTGCAATAATGTCCGCCGACTCAAGCACTTCCTTCGCTTTGAGTGTCAGAAGCTTCGGATCTCCCGGTCCGATACCCACGCCATATAATTTTCCTGCCATAAATCGCTCCTATTATGTTATTTATCTTTATTTTGTAAAATATACAGCCAGGATGTATGATCCTTTGCCACAGGAATTCTCTGAACCCGCTGCAGCCAGGAATTTTCGGCCAATTTTCTCTCCATAAGTTTTCCATCTTCGCTGTAAACAGCCATAATTCCCTGAGGTGCCAGAAGTTCCCGTCCTCTTGTGAACAAAAGCTCATAGAGATAGGCTGCCGAATCTTTCCCTCTCAGATTCTCTGTTCTCGGCATGTCCGTTAATATTTCATCAAATTTATATTCATGTTTAAAATCGTTAAAATTCCGATGCACCACATGTATCGTCATTCCGGCACGCCGACTGTTTTCCCAGGCAGCCTGCACCGCCTGCTCCAAAATGTCCAGCCCATACATACTTTTAAAGGATGCCGCAGCTGCCCGCTCGATGAGCAATGTTCCGGTTCCACAAAAGGGATCCAGTATATTTGCTTCCGGTTTCAGATACGGTTTCGCATAATGCATGATCAAAGCCGCTTTCGCCGGATGCATCGAGGTCGAGGTTATATATTTTCGGTACAGGAACCGCTTGTCCGGCATACAGGTCAGTTTCAGAAAAACTCTGCTTCCCTTTGTTCCTGCTGCGATCACCCGGATTTCGACTTCATAAAAAGAAGGTTCATTGATGAGCATACCGCCGCTGTTTTCTTCCAGATATTTTGAAAGAGCTTTCGCCAATTGATTTTTTTTGGCAATATCTTTCATTCCCTTCACATCCACCCGGAACATAAACGGCCTTTTCTCCGCATGTCTCTCCCTGATATAGGGGAGCAATCCCTCTTTTAAAATCTTCTTTCCTATCGTTTCTCCATCCAGGGACGGAATGAGCGCCGGATAGAAATCGAACAAGACGGCCTGAAAGGTTCGTATCTGGCGCACCTTCTCCAGATTCTTTGTGGTCACCAGGCAGCCTCCCGTCATCACCCGACCATGCGTCTCCGGAATACTTTCTGCCTGCTTTAAAACTGTTTCCTCATGTCCTCTTGGAACAATCAGTAAAAGCCTGTTCTCCATCTCGTCTCCACAAAAGCTGTGACGCTTTGGCGGCTCTGCCTTCCATATTAACTTTTGAAGCTGCTTTATCTCTTCCGCAGAGTGCTTCGTCCGCTCCTGGCCTTCCAGAATTTCCCATCGTTCTTTCAACTCAGGGAGATATCTCATATATTCAAACCCGGCCATAGCCGCCAGATAATCACTTTTTAAAAATTGGGTTTCTTCCGCCTCATAGTGCTGAAAAAGAATATCCAAAAGTACCGGGTCTCCAACCCTTCCGAGAAGCTTCACTGCATTTTTTCGCACCTTAGCGTCATCATTGTCTAAAAGTCCGGTAAAACAGGACTCATGCTCATAATATTCATCCAAAAAGTCATCCAGAACTGCTTCGGATTTTACCATCTGATTCAATTGAATCATATTTTCCCGGAGGTTTTTTCCTTCATATATTTCCGCACATAATTTTTTAATCATTTGCACACACTCTCTCCTTATTCTTCCTGTCCGCCGCAGGTCCGGGCGATGAGCAGCGTCACCGGATGGCCGCCCTCCATCAGATGGTAGCTGCCCACCGGACGCTCTTTTTCTATACGAATCGTCAACAGCTCTGTTTTTTCCAGCCCTTCCATCGTCTCAGCCAGTTGACAGGCCTCGATCATCGTCTCCAGAGTCACACAGGCAATCACCACTTTAATCCCCGGTCCTTTCTGACAAAGGGCCTTCAAAATTCCTTTCAATGCCCGACCGGCACCGCCGACAAACACATGGGTCGGCCGTTCCAATCCCTCTAAAGCCTCCGGTGCTGCCCCTTCGATAATCTCCATATTATCCGATGCCAGCTGCTTTCTGTTTTCATATAAAATTTCCAACGCTTTAGGATTTTTCTCAACAGCGATCACTTTACCCAGAGGACAATGTCTGGCACATTCGATGGACACAGAGCCTGTTCCCGCACCCACATCCCAGAGAACAGAATCCGATGACAGGTTCAGCTTTCCAAGAATAATCCACCGGACTTCCTCCCGCGTCATCGGCGTCTGATTTCGAAGAAATTCATCGTCCCGCAGCAACTTTTGAACAGCGCTCTGTTTTCCATTCATCGCCGGGGACTGCACCTTATCATCCCGTTGATTTTTTATCATAACGAGACTTAACGCCGGCCATTCGGTCCCAAGCAGCTGCTTTGGACTGCCTGATAAAATTCTCTCATCCGGATAGGATATCCGGCTGCCGGCCGCCATATCCACCGCCGTCAATCCCATATCCACCAGCTGTCCGGCCACCCATTCCGGTGTCCGTTCATTATCGCAGAGAATAAAAAGCTTTGGGTATTGGCAGACCGCCGCCGCCAGAGATTCTCCTGTCATGTTCCGTCCATGGGCACTGATGATCTTTGCCTCTTCCATGGACTCTCCAAGCCGTGCGGCGAATGCCTGCACAGAACCGATTCCCGGAATGATCCTGACTTCTGCTTCCGGAAACGTCCGCCGCACCAGCCGAAACATACTGTACATCAGTGGATCTCCGGAAACAAGAATTCCTGCCTTTAAAGAATCCGGCTGTCCTTTAAGCCATTCCAGCCGCTTCGTCATTGGTCCCATTTCAAAAATATGCGTTTCATCGGCTTTCAGCCCAAAGGTCCGGAGCAGCCGTCCATCTCCGATAATCAGGTCACATTGTTCCGCCACCCGCCGGGCTGCCGGAAGTATATAGTCTGCATCTCCCGGACCGCCGCCAATAATTATAATATCTTTCACCCTGTGATTGCCTCCGTATTCCGGCTTTTTCCTAAAAGCCTTCCTGATTCATCCAATAAAACAACTGCCACATCTCCGTCGCCGCCCATCCGAAGCCGACACTTTTCAGCAGCTCTGTCGCTGATTGGATTCCATATCTGCTCCAGGCCGTAATTTTTCAGAAGCTGTTCCGCCTCCGTTACAGTACGGCAGGCATAAAGCCCCTCGATCATCGCCCGTTCTGCCCCGGCCAGTGCCGCAAACGTACAGATTGTCTCCATCCGCCCATCCGCCACATGACTGTGGGTATTCATAATATCTGCCGCCAGCTTGACAAGCTTTCCTGCAAAACCACCGATTAAAATCTTCTTCACGTTCAGCCGGACCGCCTCATCCAGCATCAGCCCCACATAATTGCTGATCTGGACAAATTCCACACGGGCCAGCGTCTTTTTCTGTGCTGTCAGCCATTCCCGCATCCGGCGCTCTCCTGTCTCTCCCAAAACAAAACAAATGTATTCCGGCTTTGCTGCAGCCGCTACGGAAAGATAAGTTTTCAATGACTTGACCACAGCTGATTCACTCATCGGCCGCACGATACCACTGGTTCCAAGAATTGAAAGGCCGCCTTCAATACCGATTCTCGGATTAAAAGTTTTTGCTGCCAATCTCTCCCCGCCGGGAATGGATATCTCTACCTCAGCCCCCACATCACCGACACAATACCGAATTTCTTTTTCAATCATCTGACGTGGTACCGGGTTGATGGCCGCCTCGCCTACCGGAACTTTAAGGCCGGGCCGGGTCACCTTGCCAATGCCTTCCCCGGCTTTAAAACAAATGTCTCCTTTTTCATCAAAAAGAGTTACCCTTACGATCACTTCGCATCCATCCGTTACATCCGGATCATCCCCCGCATCTTTAATCACGCCGCAGGCAGGAAATTCTTCCTGAATCACAGCCAGGCAAACGGTCTTTCCCGACGGCGTATCTACCCGGACATTTTCCGGGCATTGTCCTGAAATCTGCCATCGGACAGACGCCTGGGCTGCGGCCGCCGCACAGGTTCCTGTGGTAATCCCCTCTCTTAAATTGTTGGATGGTATCATCTTCTCCAAACGCATCATTTCCTTTTTTATCAAAACATACGCATTGCAAAAGAAGGCCATCCCAGGGATAGCCTTCTTCTGATAATCACGTTATGACAATATTGCAAATTCTGATACTAACGATTTAAAAATTTAAATGTATGATATTAGAAAAGGCACATTGGTACGAACACTTGATTATAATTTGGTTACATTGGTTGCCTGAGGTCCTTTGGAACCTTCAACAACATCAAATTCAACTTCCTGGCCTTCATCAATTGTCTTGAAACCATTCATGTTGAGTCCTGTATAATGTAAGAACACATCATTACCTGTCTCATCACTGATAAAGCCGTAGCCTTTCTGGCTGTTAAACCATTTCACTGTACCTTTCATAATTAAATCCTCCAAATATCTACTGTACCCTAATGGTATTCAGTACTCCTAGAATAGCATAGTCATCTTACAGTGTCAAACATTAATTGTCGACACTCTGTGAAAATTTTTTTGCACTTTTCATAAAAATTCTATGGTATAACTGTCAAATTTGTATTATGATAGTAACAGTATGAAACCCTAGAAAGACAATGGAGGTGTCTATGAAACATTTAATTAATCCATTAGATTTTTCCGTTGAAGAAACCGAAGAACTTCTTCTTCTGGCTGAGGACATTGCCAAAGACCGCAGCCGTTACAGTGAAGTCTGCCATGGCAAAAAACTGGCAACACTCTTTTATGAACCGAGTACCCGAACCCGCCTGAGTTTTGAAGCCGCAATGCTGAATCTGGGCGGAAACGTTTTAGGTTTTGCCAGCGGCGGTGACAGTTCCGCAGCCAAAGGCGAAAGCGTCGCCGACACGATTCGTGTTGTCTCCTGCTACGCGGACATCGTTGCCATGCGCCACCCAAAAGAAGGTGCTGCCCTGGTTGCCGCGACCCACGCCTCTGTTCCGGTCATCAATGCCGGTGACGGCGGACATCAGCATCCAACCCAGACATTAACCGACCTTTTGACAATTCATTCTTTAAAAGGTCATCTGGACAATCTGACCATCGGCTTATGCGGCGACTTGAAATTCGGCCGTACCGTTCATTCCCTGATCAGTGCGCTTGTCCGTTACCCGGGCATTAAATTTGTACTGATCTCTCCGGAAGAATTAAAAGTACCATCCTACATCCGCAAGGAAGTTCTTCAGAAAAACGACATTGAATTTAAGGAAACCGAAGATTTGGAATCCGTTATGCCGGAACTGGACATTCTCTATATGACCCGTGTTCAGAGAGAACGTTTTTTCAATGAAGAAGACTATATCCGTTTAAAAGATAAATACATTCTGGATATGAATAAGATGGCTCTGGCCAGAGAAGACATGCTTGTTCTCCATCCACTGCCGCGTGTCAATGAAATATCTGTGGAAGTGGACAATGATCCAAGAGCTGTTTACTTTAAGCAGGCTCAATTTGGCGTCTATGTAAGAATGGCATTGATCATGAAACTTCTGGAGGTAGAATTATGTTAAATATCAGCGGTATTGAAGAAGGCTACGTCATTGACCATATCCGCGCCGGAAAGAGCATGGATATTTACAAATATTTGAAACTGGACAAGCTGGACTGTCAAGTGGCCATTATTAAAAATGCTTCCAGCAATAAGATGGGCAAAAAAGATATCATCAAGGTTCAGGGTGACATGAATCTGAACCTGGACATCCTCGGCTTTGTGGACGACCAGATTACCGTCAACATCATCAAAGGCGGCAAAATTGTCGATAAGCAGAAACCAAAATTGCCTCAGACCATCACCAATGTGATTCGATGTAAAAATCCCCGGTGTATTTCATCGGTGGAACAGGAACTTCCTCAGATTTTCAAATTAACGGATGCTGAGACACGGACCTATCGATGCATTTACTGCGAAGAGAAATTCGATTCAAAATAAAAATCCAATACAAAAATATCCCCACAGGATATTGCAATGTTTTTGAAACATTCAGTCCTGTGGGGATGTCGTTTTTATAGAGATATCTTATTCTACAACTTTAAATTCATCTTTACCAACACCGCAGATCGGACAAACCCAATCTTCCGGTAAATCTTCAAAAGCTGTTCCCGGTGCAATACCGTTATCCGGATCGCCTACAGCCGGGTCATACACATATCCGCATGGATCACATTCATATGATTTCATAGTCATTCTCCTTATCTGTTATTCAATGTCAAATCAAGCTTTCCAAAGTCCATGAAGGTTGCAGTATGCATAAGCAGCAACCACTTTATCGCCTTCAACCAATGCAAATTCGGCTTTTGGAGCTTCTTCCGGTTTTAAATCAACTCTCTGATAGCCTTTTTCTGTTTCAAGAACAATCCACTCGATATAGTGTTCTGCTACCATTGGATGGGCTACGCCGCCAACTTCAACAATCACTTTCTGGCCTTCCTGTTTGATTACAGGCACATGTTTTTCAACAGCAGCATCTGTTGTTCCCGGAACAAGTTCCACCATTTTCTGGCCACAACACATTACCGGCACTCCAGCGTTTTTTGCATAAGTAATAATATTTCCACAATGTTCACATACATAAAATTTCATATCTCTTTCCTCCTGAACGTTTCTTTTTTCATTAGATGATTTTATTATATCTTGTTTTTTAATATTTTCAGTTGCAATTGCAACTTTTTGTTATCTGTGTTACAATTAATTTAAAAACAGGGAGGTATTCCATGGACAACATTCACGTTTTTGACAATATTTCTGACAAAGAACTGGAAAAGATGATGATTTGTTTCAAATCTCAAATCAAGACTTTTCCAGCTCATGAACAGCTTTTATCATCTTCCGCATCAGCAAACCAGATTGGTGTTCTCCTCTCCGGTGAAGCCGACCTGATCAAATATGACTACGACGGCTATCGGAGTATCATCGAACATCTCACCGATCAGGATATCTTTGGCCATCTCCTGCTTCAGCCCTTTGATGAAACACCTATGGAGGTTGTGTCCTGCACCAATTGCCAGGTCCTCTTTTTTGATTATAAATGTCTCATTAAACGCTGTACCCACGCCTGTACACATCACAGCATGCTGGTCAATAATGTGCTCCAGATTTTTTCTTCCAAGACCCGTCAGCTGCATACCCGTCTGAATATTTTAAGTCAGCGTTCCATCCGCAATAAGCTTTTAACCTATTTCCGTCACCTGGCCTATGAACATCATTCGGACAGTTTTATCCTTCCTTTTACATTGAATTCCATGGCCGACTATCTGTTCATCGACCGAAGCGCCATGCTCCGTGAGATGAAAAAAATGCGGGATGAGAACCTTATTCAATCGAAGGGTCGTCGGATAACACTTCAACACCATGAATAAAATCCATAAATTCCTGACCGGTAATCGTCTCTTTTTCAAGCAGATAATTTGCCGATTTTTCCAGAACAGCCTTATTCTCCGTAAGGATATTTACCGCTTTCTGATAAGCCTCTTCCAGAATCTCCCGGACAATTTCATCAGCCTTGACCATCGTCTCATCGGCGCAGGTCTTTACCGGACGGCCATCCATATACTGGCTGCCCGGAATCTCCAGGCCCATCATGCCAAACTCGGACGACATACCGTACATGGTTACCATCTTCCGCGCCAGGTCAGTGGCTTTCTCAATATCATTGGACGCCCCGGTAGTAATGCTTCCAAACTCAACTTCCTCTGCGGCCCGGCCGCCCAGGTAGGTTACCAGTTCATCCAGCATTTCCTGTTTCTTCATGAGAAAACGTTCCTCCGAAGGCATCTGCATCGTATAGCCCAAAGCGCCTGATGTTCTCGGAATGATCGTAATCTTCTGAATCGGCTGAGTATCTTTTTGTTTGGCCGCCACAAGCGCATGCCCGATTTCGTGGAAGGCCACGATTTCCCGCTCTTCACGGCTCATAATATGGTTCTTTCGCTGCTGTCCGGCAATGATTACTTCAACCGATTCAAATAAATCTTCCTGGCTGATCAGTTCCCGGTTCATGCGGACCGCCCGCAGTGCCGCTTCATTGACAATATTCGCCAGATCCGCGCCGGAAGCTCCCGACGTTGCCAGTGCAATGGCGTCCAGATTGACACTTTCGTCCAGTTTCACTTTCCGGCAATGCACTTTAAGTATGTCGATACGCCCCTGCTTATCCGGCTGAGTAACGTTGATCGTCCGGTCAAACCGTCCCGGACGGCGCAGCGCCTTATCAAGCACTTCCGGCCGGTTAGTTGCCGCCAGAACAACCACTG